>JAGAYZ010000039.1 GCA_017940245.1 Muribaculaceae bacterium
CGCAACGAGTCGTAGCGTTTGATCACCGCATAGAGCATGATGGACAGGTGCTGCCACAAGTCAAACTTCTTGATGTACCTCTCTCCACCGTTTTTACGGCTGATTTTGGCGATTTTTTCCTTGTCAAGCAAATTAATCAGCTGACCATACAACGGCTGTCCGATAAAATGTGTACCTTTGTTCATCTTTGTTCAAGTTACCTGGTTTTTGTGACGAAAACAAAGGTAACGAAAAAGGCTGAAACTCGGCAACGGGATTCAGCCTGATTTTTTCAGCCGCTAAAAAAGTTTTAGCGGACACCAATAGATAAAATTACCATCACTATTGATTTTGCTCCTACTGCCCTCCAGGCCTATGGTCCACAGTCAATCGTTGTTAAGTTTAATGAGACTGAAGATTTCCAGTTCGACTATACCCTGCGTGGAAAAGGTGTGAAGAATACTGGTACAAAGCCCGCTTCGTTCTACGAAGGTATTGAATATACCTGGACTGACAAGGATGGCAATGAGAAAACTAGCAACCTGGGAGAGATCGCTACCGACCCCAATCAGATGATTGCCCTGTTGAAGGAAGTCTATACTAACAAGAACGTGCCGGGCAATTTGCATCGTGGCTATAATGCAAATGGCACAGCAACTACCGGCGATGTGGCTTATCCGGCAATTGGCGGAATACAACGCAACTACGATTCAGAAACTCGTACTTATACCCATGACTTCTATGATGCTTATGGATGGGGTATGAATCATGATGAGGATAACTATCCAATGACTCAACAGAGTGTACCTAGTACTACTTATACAATTACAGATTACATTATGAATCCTAATGAGTATAAGCCCAATCAGGAAGGTGTAACCCTGTTGCTTGTTGAGATGAATGATGGCGTCCAATACAATTCCTGGTCAACTAGACCGGGAAATTACGGCCAATTGCGCAACCTCTTTGAGAAAATGTTTAAGAGTGTGCGTGTGGTGACCAACTCAAAGCTCGTAGAAAAGAAAGGTGAAGGTAATTCGACAATTCCTGGCACCTTGTTTAAGGTAGACTGCGATAAGATGAACCGCTTCTTCTTCTTGGCTAAAGGTCGTCTGCGTCATTATGCAGGACAAACCGGTTCGTCTGCTTACTTTAGAGATCAGGTGAAAAATTCTGGTTCAGGTTCTTCTTATACTTGGTATGATCAAGAGAATACTCAAGCTACTGTAAACCCATTCAATGTGATGTACGAGCAATTCAGCCCCGTATCACTGTCTAGTTCACAAGAATCTAGTGATGTTTATCAAAGCTTGATTAATATGGATTCTTATCTTGTTGAGCATGATTGCGAATCAGTGCCTTGGGCATCAGCCAATGGTGTCAATGGTCATGAGTTCAACATGTATGGCAAGACTTCGACGAGCGAAGACTGCCAAGACGTGCGCGACTTGATGTTCTTCGTACCCACCAAGCGTATGCAAGCATGGAGTGATCGTGATAGGAGTACAAGTGACATGTATGTAAATTACTACAAGCCCAATGCTCCCACAATGGGTCTGTACGTGATTCGCCAAAACCCCATCACGGGTGAGCAAATAAATGGCCAGAACACATATAAATTACACTTGACTTGGGATTCCAACCTCACCGACTTCGTTCCCAGCAGTGAAGGTGCTTACTTCATCTATCTGGTAAATGAGGATGGTAGCTATACTAAGGTTGGCGAGACCAACTCACAAACCAAGGAACTGTATATAGACGTTAACATGGCTGAGCATGGTCAGCAAGTGACCTATGTGATCCAAGGTCAAGACAACACTCAGTTCCTGTCGCTGCAGATGTCTAACGAGGAAAGCTTCATCATCCCCGGCACCGACCAGTATGAGAAGTTCCAGCTCTTGCCTAACGCAGAGTATTACAGCCGCTTCAACCCTGCCGATCAGTATAACTACTATGCCAACGGACTTCAAATCAAGAATTATCCCGCAGGCTTAAATACAACTGACCTGGCCGGCAAGAAACTGATATATTATCGTCAAGCAAAAGATCAATCTGTTTGGGACAAGGTGGGTGAAGTGACTATCAGCGGAACCACCGGCAGCGCCGAGATGTTCGGACAGCGTGCTCAGAGCGACTACAAGTACGGCTACAAGACCAATCCTGAATTGGTGGTTTCGACCAGTGGTAGCGACTATGTGTTTGGCACCAACGAAAAGCCGTTCATCATCTTCGATAACATTAAGGCCGATGTGAGCCTGAACATCCATGCCGACTACTACAAGTATATTGTTGTGGTCGATGGAACTCCCGATCAAAAAGATAAGATTCACTCGAATGCAATCACCATCCGCGTGCAGAAGACCGCCATGTCGCCCATCGCCGGCGTATTTAGCAAAGAAGCCGTGGATGCCGACACCAAGCACGCTACAGGACTGGTCGACAAGTCGTTCGACGTGGATGTGACCTACAGCAGTAAGACCGACGTGCTGCGTTACGACGCTTACCGCTGGAAAGATAGCGAGGCCATTGAGATTATTGACCACACCAGCGATCCCGACAACGAGCAAGACCTAGCTCCGCAGGGCATTGCCGGTAACCAGGGTGAATTCTACACCGTGGCTATGAACAGCGACTATGTGGGCGAGGACGTGTATGTGACCCAAGGACAGACCGCACAGGCCACCTTCGTCGACAATGTGGCAACCGACAAGGCCGGTGCCTACACCTATGCCCCTGTGGTGGAGACCTTCACCGGACGTGGCGACTACAACACCTATGGTGCTCCGCTGCAGCACAGCGCAACCGGCACCATCGGCGTGAAGGTACAGAACATCAGCCGCAATGATAAATCGGGCATGATTGAGCAGAGCACCTACACATGGCCTACCGGCAACCCGCAGTATGCCTACTACAACGTGTATCTGAACGTGGACGAGATCAACATTCCCGAGGGTTACGACCTGTACAAGGTGCGCGCATGGCGCAAGATTGATCCCAGCTTGCTGGCCGAGGAACTGCCCGCTTATCAGGAGCGCATGGGCAATGGCGACGGTGAGTGCCTGTTTGAGGAAATCACCAGCGGAACCGATGCAGCTTGCAAGAAGACGGGCATTACCAGCTACGCACTGGGTTCGGTAGAGAAAGAAGATGTTAGCCCCGTTAGCGGCAAGCCCTTCAAGGTGTGGGGTGGCACGTTTGGTGCCAAGATCCTGAGCCAGGGCGACGAAATGCCCATGGAGTTCACCGTGCGTGCTTACTTCACTCGCAACGCCAACCTGACCAGCGGCAGCAGCAATGCTCCTCGTCGCGCTGAGGGCGATGCCACAGTGACCGATGCCAACGGCTACTACATCACCGAGAGCACTGTGAAATTCACGGCTACCGGCTCCGACATCATCACTGCTGTGACCGACAAGAGCATCAACCGTGAAGTGAAGGACGTGATTTACTACAACATGACCGGTGCAGTTTCGGTCCGTCCGTTCGACGGCGTGAATGTGGTTGTGACCCGTTACACCGACGGCACCACCAGCACCCGCAAGATGATCAAGTAAACTCTGAACATAATATGTGTATTGATCGTGGCGAGACTCCTGTGTCTCGCCACGATTGTTATATTCAGCTACTTGTGGCATGTATCATGTAGCTGTTCTGGCTGATTTGCAATCCGTCGGGAAATTCACTGGGGATTTGCAATTTCCTCGCTGCAACAGCGCACACCACCCCTCACGGGCTGGCGGATTACAAATCCGCCGAACAAACTCAGCCAAATCGAACAGGCCGCCTGAGTGGATTCTTGGGGTGGCATGGTGGTGATTTCACAATTAATGCTTATTTTTGTGGACGATATGGCGGCCGCGTGTGTGCCGTGTTTTGTAGAACCGATAGAATGTATGGCGTTTTGAGAAGTCGATTTTTAACCCTAATGATGATTGCGTGGCTCGCTGCGGCACTGCATGCAGCTCCGGCCGTGCAGCCATACCGTGATGCCCGCCTACCACTGGAGCAGCGCGTGAGCGACTTGCTCTCGCGCATGACCGTGGAGGAGAAGGCTGGCCAACTGGTGTGCCTGATGGGCTGGGACTCCTACGTGTTGCGAGGCAACGAGGTGGATGTGAGCCAGACGTTTCGCCGGCAAGTGCGGCAGCAGGGCGTGGGCATGTATTGGGCGGTTTTTCGCGCCGACCCGTGGACGCGCAAAACCCTAGCCAACGGACTGAATCCCGCGCTGGCGGCGCGTGCGGCCAATGCCATGCAGCATTATGCCGTAGACAGTACACGCCTGGGCATCCCGCTGTTGCTGGCCGAGGAGGCACCGCACGGCCACATGGCCATAGGCACCACTGTGTTTCCCACCGGACTGGGCCTGGCGGCCACCTGGTCGCCGCAGTTGATGCACCGGGTGGGGCAGGTGATAGGCAAGGAAATCAGGCTGCAGGGTGGGCACATCAGCTATGGCCCGGTGCTGGACCTGAGCCGCGATCCGCGTTGGTCGCGCGTGGAGGAGACGCTGGGCGAGGATCCGTGCCTGGCCGGCACGCTAGGCGCAGCCATGGTGCAGGGCTTGGGAGGCGGGCGTCTCCATGAGCCATATTCCACGGCCGCTACACTGAAGCATTTCATAGGTTACGGCAGCAGCGAGGGTGGCCTGAACGGTGCGCGCACGGTGGTGGGCGAGCGGGAACTCAAACAGGTGTACTTGCCTCCGTTCCACCAGGCTCTGGCTGCCGGAGCCCGCGCTGTGATGACCGCCTACAATACCATCGACGGCGTGCCCTGCACCGCCAGCGGCCGACTCATCGACGGCGTGATGCGCCGTGAGTGGGGATTCGATGGCGCGCTGGTGGTGAGCGACCTATACAGCATCGACGTGATGCACAACACGCACCATGTGTATGCCAGTCGTCAGGATGCGGCCATCGGCGCGCTCCATGCCGGCGTGGATGTGGACCTGGGCGGCAACTGCTATGCACGGCTCGTGGAGGCGGTGGCCGCCGGCCGGGTGAGTGAGTCGCGCCTCGACGAGGCCGTGGCGCGCGTGTTGCGGCTGAAGTTTGAACTGGGGTTGTTTGAGCACCCTTATGTAGACGAAACCGCCGCTGCTGCCGGTGTCCATGATACCGCTGCCGTGGCCGTGGCACGCGAGGTGGCGCAGGCCTCGGTCACGCTGCTCAAGAATAACGGCATCTTGCCGCTGCGCAAGGACATGCGCGTGGCGGTGGTGGGGCCGAATGCCCACAACGTGTATAATCTGCTGGGCGACTACACCGCACCCCAGCCTGCCGGCAAGGTGGTGACCCCCTGGGAAGGCATCCGCGCCCAGTTGCCCGATGGGCGGTGCACCTATGTGCGCGGTTGTGTCGTGCGCGACACCGCCAGCAGCGACATTCCAGCGGCTGTGAATGCTGCTGCCGCCGCCGATGTGGTGGTAGCCGTGGTGGGAGGTTCGTCGGCACGTGATTTTCGCACTTCTTACGCTGATACCGGTGCCGCCAGCGTGGATGAGCACGGCGTGAGCGACATGGATAGCGGTGAGGGCTTTGACCGCGCCACACTGTCGTTGCTGGGTCGGCAAGACGAACTGCTGCAGGCTCTGAAACAGACCGGCAAGCCACTGGTGGTGGTCTATGTGGAGGGGCGTCCGCTGGAGAAAACATGGGCCGACGAGCACGCCGACGCGTTGCTCACGGCCTATTACCCCGGCGAGCAGGGAGGAACTGCTATTGCCGATGTGCTCTTTGGCAACTATAATCCAGCCGGCCGCTTGCCGGTGAGTGTGCCGCGCCACGTGGGACAGTTGCCCGTTTATTATAACCGCCCGGGGCCGGTGCACGATTATGTGGAGATGGCTTCGTCGCCGCTCTATCCCTTTGGCTACGGGTTGAGCTATACCACCTTTGAGTATTCCGACCTGGCTGTGGTGCCCGATGCCGCCGGTGGCTGCGACGTGAGTTTCATGCTCACCAACACCGGGACGCGCCGCGGCACCGAGGTGGCACAGGTCTATGTGCATCATCGCCAGGCACCCGTGTCGCAGCCCGACCGTCAGCTCAAGGCATTTGAGCGTGTGAGCCTCGATGCCGGGCAGTCGCGCCGCGTGACGCTACACCTCGACCGTGAAGACCTGGCCGTGGTGGGCACTCAGATGGAGTGGGTGGATAACCGGGCGGCGGCCGACATTCTCGTCGGCACGTCGAGCACCGACATCCGCCTCACCGCCAGTCTGATGAAGTGATTAGTGCTGGACGACGCGGCGGATGGTGCCGTCGGGGTTGTAGTAGAGGCGGTCGATGCAGATGGAACGCAACTCGGGCCGTCCGCCCGAGAGGTCGCTGTTGTGATAGAGCAGGTACCATGCGCCCTTGAACTCCACAATGGAGCCGTGACTCATGGAGCAGCTGGTGGGGTTGAGCAGGATGCCTTTGTAGTGCCACGGTCCCAGCGGCGAGTCGCTCATGGCGTAGCGCAACTGGTTGGCACCTTGTCGATTGTCGGCATACGACAGGTAGTATTTTTCCTTGTATTTATGCACCCAAGCTGCCTCGTGGAAGTCTTCGAGGCCTTCCATCTTGCGCAGTGGCTCGGCCAGTGCGGTCATGTTGTCTTTCATGCGCGCGCCATAGCAGTTGTTGCCGCCTCCATAGTAGAAATAGGCCTGACCGTCGTCGTCGATAAACACGCTGGGGTCGATCATGTCCCATCCACCAGCACCTTCGAGCGGCTTGTCGAGCACCTTGAATCCGCTGGCGGGGTTGTCGCTCACAGCCACACCCACCTTCCACGAGGGCGACACGTTACTCTCCGACGGGTGTGGAAAATAGAAGTAATATTTTCCGTTTTTATAGGCACAGTCGGGTGCCCACATGAATCCACCTTCGGGTCGCCCCCACGGCACCTGGCTGGCGCGCACAATCTCGCCGTGGTCGGTCCAGTGCTGGAGGTCGGCCGTGGAGAAGACGTGATACTGGTCCATGAGGTCGCATCCGCGCGGCGGGTCGATGTCGTGCGAGGCATAGACATAGAGGCGGCCGTCGGCCCACACGTGACCCGAGGGGTCGGCTGTGTACATGTGAGTGATAAAGGGGTTGGGACCCAGTTTCACTTCTCGTGTGGAGTGGCACGCGGTGCCCACCATCACTAAGGTGACAAGCAAGATGGATATGTTGAGTTTCATAGATTTAATAATTAATAATTAATAATGCTGTGGACAATGCTGTGGACTGTAGTTGGCTTGTGATGAGATCGGCGACACGTCGCATGGCAGCACATTATTAATTGTTCATTGTTAATTAGCCAGGATGATATTAATGATGGCGTTCACGTCGGCCACGTCTACGGTGCCATCATCATTGAGGTCGGCGGCAGCCCGCAGCTCGTCGCTTACCGTGGCACCCAGAATGATGTTGATGACCATGTTCACGTCGCTCACATCCACCTTGCCATCGCCGTTCACGTCGCCACGGACAATCTCCACGGGGATTTCAACCGGAGTGAAGTACAGTGTGGGACGTAGGTCGTCGGTGACATTGGCGCGGTCGGTGCCATAGCCGGTGCAGTCGTTGAGCGCGCTGTTGAGCGGCGTTTCCAACATCTGGTTGAACTGCTCCACGATGAGCGGAGCCGCCACCAGCTGAATGATGGGGTTGGCATCGCTGAGCAGCTCGTTGGCAAAGTTGGTCACCGCTGCATTGAGTTGGTCACGAATAGCCTGTCCGTCCTTTTCGTTCTCGTTGCCCTCGGCCATGGTTTTGTTGAGCAAGGTGACGGCATCGGCCATGTTGCGGTTGGCGATGTCGGTGACCGACTCTTGTGTGAAAGTGACGTTGCCTAGATAGGGCTTATATTCCTGCAACTTGCTGTTGAACGTGTCCCAGTTGCTGTAAACGATGCTGCTGATGGTGGCACGCGCGCTACCGGCCATGCGCTGCTCGGCATAGGCGAGGAAATCGGGTTTCCCCTCAACCTGGGTGATGCAGCTGGTGGTGACCTTGAAGGTGCCCAAGTCGGGCGAAAGCTCGATGATGCGGTAGTGGCAGGGATAGGCGATGGCCGAGCCGGTGGAGATTTCCACAATGGAGTCGGTGCGGGCATCGTTGTGCCATGTGGTGATGTTGGAAATGTGCATGTGTCCGGTGAGCACCAGTTGCACGCCGTGCTGCATCCACTCGTTGCGGATGGTCTCGGCCAGTGTCACTTGTGCGTCGCTGGAGAAGGTGGCCTGGTTGTCGATGTGCTCGATGAGGTTGTGGTGCATCATCACCATCACCTGCTTGCCCTGCTGGCGCGCGGCGTCGATTTGGCCATTAATCCACGAACGTGTGCCCAGGGTGAGCCCGTTGGCGTTCAGGCTGGTGTTGTAGTCGCGTGCGGTGCATCGGTTGTCGTCAACGGCGATGAGTCGCAGTCCAGGCACGGGTTCGGCCACATAACTGAGCGAGCCACCATCGCGAGCGATAGCGGCGGCATAGCCCATGTCGTTGTACAGTTCCACAAACTCGCCGCTGGTGACCGTGGCCGCGGGATATTTGTTGGCCCCGTCATAGCGCACTGCCTGCGTGTTGTTCACGTCGTGGTTGCCGGGGATGACGAAAACCTTGATACCGGCATCGGTCACTTGCTTGAGGATTGCCGACATGGCCATGTGGCTCATTTTGGCCCCCTGCTTGGAGAGGTCGCCGGGAATGAGCACGGCATCGGGCCGCTCGGCAAGGATGGTGTTTACCATCGACTGCATGATTTGGTTCGACAGGTCGAACATCTTGTTGTCGCTGGCCAGGTCGTGTTGTAGTGCGGTACTGTTGGCCTGAAACAGTCCCGGAGCTAGTAAATGGGGGTCGGTGAATACGAAAAGCCGTTTCTGCGCCATGGTGGCTAGTGTGGAGCCTGCCAGCACGATGGCCAGGGCTGTGCGGATAAGTAAGGTGGAGGATTTCATAGTCTTTATCGTGTCGTGTTATGAGTGAATGTTTTGCGGAATGGAGGCCATGATGAGCTGGCCATTGCCTTGCACCTCGATGCTGGCTGCGCAGGCCGGGATAAGCACGCTCTCACCCATGGCCAGTGGTGTGCTGCAAGTGCCATCGGTGACGACCTCAACCCGACCTTGAATGCCTGTCATGACCATAAAAGAACGCATCGGCTCCCAGTCAATTTTGTGCTGGCCTTGCACGCAAAGGTGAGATGTGCAGAAGTGCTCGCAACTGGCCACCGGCGTTTGTCCGGCTGTGGTGGCATGGCAGTGCGAGGCGATGCCCGTGTCGGGCGCATAGTGGATGGCATCGCGTGCCTGCTCGAGATGTAGCTGGCGCGGCTGTCCGTTGGCATCGCGGCGGTCATAGTCATAGACTCGGTAGGTGATGTCGCTGGCTTGCTGGATTTCCACCAGCAGGTTGCCTGCCCCGATGCTGTGAATGGTGCCAGCCGGCAAAAAAAACACATCGCCGGGCAATGAATGGTAATGAGTGATGGACTCTTCAAGCAGTCCGTTGCGTGCGAGCGACTCAAATTGTGCCGGAGTGAGCGTGCGGTTGAATCCGGCCATGATTACGGCTTGCGGTTGAGTCTCAACGATGTACCACATCTCGGTTTTTCCGGGACAGTGGTGGCGCCGGGCCGCCAGTTCATCGCTTGGGTGCACCTGGATGGAAAGGGCTTGCTGGGCGTCAATAATCTTGATGAGCAGCGGGAAGTGGTCGCCATATCGGCGATGCACGTCAAGGCCCAGCAACTGCTCGCGGTATTTGGCTATGAGCTGGACCAGGGTGAGCCCGGCGTCGGTGCCGGTTGCCACCACCGACTCGTGGCCGGGCATGGCCGATATTTCCCAACTCTCACCGATGGGTTCGCCGGTGTCGGGCAAACCCTTGAGCTGGGCGATGCGGTGCCCTCCCCACAGCACCGGTTTCAGTTGCGGTATGAACTTAAATGGTTGCATGGTTATCTAAAAGTGTTGCGCAGCGAGAATGCCTCGCCTTGAATGTAAAGTTTGATGTGTCGTGGCTCGCCGGTAGTGACCAGGGTGATGGTCTTGTCGATAATGCCAGCCGGTCGCCCGGCGGTGTCGTAGGTGACCGTGACCACTCCCTTTTCGCCCGGGGCGATGGGTTGCTTGGGGTAGGAGGGAATGGTGCATCCGCACGACGACAGGGCACCGATGATGCTCACGTCGCCATCGCTCACGTTGGTGAACTCAAACCGGCATTGCTGGTAGCCGCTGTCGACCGTGACACGGCCCAGGTCGCAGATGGTGTCGTTAAACTCCAAGCATTGGCCGCTTGCTGCCATGAACGGCAGCAGCAGTGCCATGATGCAATATGTGCGTAGCCATCTCATGTGGCTCACAGGGTGATGTGCGACTGCAAGTGGATGCGCTGCGACGATGAGCCCACCATGATGGTGTATTGGCCCGACGGGGTGACGAAGCCATGCTTCTGCTCGTCCCAGTAGCGGAGTTCCTTCTTGGGAATGGTGATACTCACCGCTTTCTTCTGTCCGCGAGCGATGGTCACGCGCTCAAAGCCGCGCAGCTGCTTGATGGGCATATAGGTGCCGGTTTCGGGATAGTGCACATAGACTTGTGCCACCTCGTCGCCATCGCGCTTGCCGGTGTTGGTCACGTTGAAGTTGACCACCACGTTATCGCCATCGGTGCGAGTGGAAAGATTGCTGTACTTGAAAGTGGTGTAACTCAGTCCGTAGCCGAACTCATAGAGCGGTTTACCGGTGAAATACTGGTAGGTGCGCCCCGGCCCATTGGTGAGAGCGTAGTCGTCGAAGGCGGGCAGATCGTCGATGCTGCTGTAGAACGTGAGTGGCAGTCGTCCACCCGGGTTGTAGTCGCCAAAGAGAGCTTCGGCCACTGCGTTGCCACCCTGCTCGCCCGGATACCAGGCGTCGAGAATGGCAGGTATGTTCTGGTCAATCCAGTTGATGGCAAGCGAACTGCCGGCCACCAGCACCACCACAGTGCGTGGATTGATGCGGTAGATTTCCTGAATAAACTCGCGTTGGTCGGCGGG
The DNA here is from genome assembly GCA_017940245.1 of Muribaculaceae bacterium. GTDB lineage: Bacteria > Bacteroidota > Bacteroidia > Bacteroidales > Muribaculaceae > Sodaliphilus. The sequence goes on from JAGAYZ010000039.1 coordinate 10,998, forward strand.
TAGTTCCAGTGTGTAGCGGTCTTGACCCTCGCGCTCGATGCTCTTGTCGATGCCCAGCACGGCCACCACCACATCGCACTCGCGAGCGGCCTTGCCGGCGTCGCCGTAGTACTGGATGCGGCTCTTCTGACTCACGTCGGGAGCGCGCCAGAATAGGCGTGCAAAGGCTTCACCGCCGCCGTCGTAGTACTCGATGACCACCTTGTAACGGCGCCCGGCTTCCAGCGTCACTTCGGCTGGATTGTCGGTAGCGGGGTGCGAAACCCATCCGTCAATCACCTGCTGGCCGTCGATCCACATGCGGCACCCGTCGTCGCTGCGCAAGTTAAAGGTGTATTGGCCACTCACAGTGGGGCACAGCGTGGTGGTCCAGCGTGCCGAGAAGGGCGCGTGCGGAATCACTGGATCGGGCGGCTGGTTGGCAGGGTCGTAGTAGATTTCCTCTTCGGTGCGGGTGCGAGGTGTGCCCTGGAGCTCCAGGTTGTCGAAATATTCTGCTTTGATGCCCTCGGGGAAGAAACTCTTGTTGACGGGTTCATATCCACTCACGAGCGACACCCAGGGGGCGTGCACCACTTTGACGCTACTACCCACGCGCGCCTTGATGCCGTCGAGAATGGTAACCGGTTGATTGACGGGAGTGCCGCTATAGTCGCCAAACTCACATCGGGCGGCATTGGGGCCAACGACTGCGATAGAGCGAATCTTCTTTGTGTTGAGCGGCAACATGTTTTTCTCATTTTTGAGCAGTACCAGACTCTGGCGAGCTGTTTCCAGAGCCAGCTGCTGATGTTCTTTGCATCCCACCACATCGGGGCTGATTTGATTGTAAGGATTGAGAGCAGGATCGTCGAACAACCCCAACTTGAAGCGCCCGCGCAGCAGGTGATAGGCTGCCGAGTCGATGTCGGCATCGGTCACCCGGTAGTCGCGATAGGCATTGAGTAGCGGTTGTGTGTACACATTGTCGGCACATTCCAGGTCCAGTCCCGCCTTCATGGCCAGGACAGCCGCGGTCTCGCGGTCTCGCACATATTTGTGCTGCGTTACCATCCACTCGGGTGCGCTGCAGTCGCTCACCACATATCCCTGGAATCCCCAGTCTTCGCGCAAGACCTTGCGCAGCAGGTAATTGTTTACCGTGCACGGCACATTGTTCACAGCGTTGTAGGCACTCATGATCGACTGTGCCTTGCCATCGACAATGCACCGCTCAAAGGCAGGCAGGTAGTACTCACGCAAGTCGCGCTCGCTGATGACGGCGTTGCACGATGCGCGGTTGTGCTCCTCGTTGTTGGCGGCGAAATGCTTGGGCGTGGAAACCACCTTGATATAACGCGGATGGTCGCCTTGCAACCCCTTGACAAAAGCGCATCCGAGCATGCCGGTCAGAAACGGGTCTTCGCCATAGGTCTCGGGCGTACGCCCCCATCGCGGATCACGTGCCATGTTGACGGTGGGCGACCAGAAGGTGAGCAGGTCGCTGGAGCCGTCGTGCTGTTTCTTACCCAGGTCGAAGTAGTTCCACTTGCCGCGTGCCTCATCGCTGATGGCGGTGGTGACGCGCAGCAGCAGATTGGGATTCCAAGTTGATGCCATGCCGATGGCCTGTGGAAACACGGTGAACCGCCCCGGGCGCACGACGCCGTGCAGGGCCTCGTTGCCGTGATAGAACTTGTCGATGCCCAGACGTGGGATGGCCGGAGCCGTGTGTGTCATCATCGACACTTTTTCTTCCACGGTCATGCGGCCCAGCAAGTCCATGATGCGGTCGTGCAAGGGTGCGTTCATGTTGCGGTAGAGCTCCTGTGCTGTGGCGGTGATGGCCGCAAAGCAGCCCGCTATGAGTAGTGATTTGCGCAGTAGGTTCATATAGATATGTTTTTTAGATGATTATCGTGTGGAATGAATGGGCCGGCAATTCCAGATTCAGGAATCGGCCGGTGATGAGCAGACTGATGCGCTGTGCCTGGTCGCGGCGGTTGACCATCACTATGGTAATGCGTCCATCGGGGTTGACAAAGGCGAGCACGTCTTCGTTGTCGGCGGGCGTGGCCAGGCGGTAGGCACCGGGTACCACGCTGTGGCACAAGTGCTTCATCAAATAGAATTCAGGATTGTAGGTGACTGTTTTAGCCCCTGTGTCGACGGTGATGAGCGAGTTTTGTTTCCATCCCCATGGGCTGGTTCCGTTCTGGTCCAGAACCATGTTCCAGTAGGTGAACACGTTGGCTCCGTTGCGCAAGTAGTGGCTCATCTGCCACCATGTGTGCTCGGCAGCCGGCCAGTCGTTGCTGCCGTTGCCACACTCGGCCTCGGTGTGCATCATCTTCAGGTGAGGGTATTCCTTGCTGATATAAGGGATGGCTCCCTTTCCGTCCCACTGGAATCCCGCGCCCTTGAAGTATTTGCGTGCCTGGGGGTCGTCGAGGGCAACTCTAGTAAAAGACGGGTTATCGCGATTGATGGTACCGAAAAAGATGCCCGTGTCGATGTGAAGCCGCTCGAAGGTAGGCCCTAAAAATTTCCCTACAAAATAGGCCATGTCCTCGGGTCGCCAGGTGCAACTGGCATACTTCTGTGTAGAGCAAGGCTCGTTTTGGATGCAGATGGCATCGATGTGAATACCGTTGTCGTCATAGGCCTGGACAAATTTGGCAAAATAAAGTGCGTAGGCCTGCAGGTATCCTTGCTGCATCTTGAATCCGGTGGTGGGCAGTTCCAATTCCTTCTCACGCGGTAACCCGTTATGATTTTGCGCGTCGTTGTCGTAACAACTGGCGTAGTGGTTGTTTGTCTTCATCCATGCCGGCGGGCTCCACGGTGAGGCCCACATCTTGAGTGCGGGCTGGATGGCTTGCGCGCTCTTGATGTAGCGCATCAAGATGTGACGGTCGCGGGCAACGCTGAAATTGATCATCTCAAAGTCGTCGGCCACATCGTTGAGCGAGTAGAAATTCATGGCGAAGTCGCTTGCCCCGATGGGCATGCGGCAGTAGGTGTAGTTAGACTCTTGTGGCGAGAATAACTGGTAAAGCACTTGCTGGCGTTGTTGCTCGTCGAGTTGGCACAGTGCGTCCCATCCCAGTTCGTTGAAAGTGCCCCCCAGGCCATCGATGACTTGCGCGCGCTGCTGGCTGATTTCAATCACGCCGGTAGTTGAAGCAGTTGTGGCCCACTTAAGGCTTTTCTCATGCTTCCAGCATTGTGTGGCGGTGGAACTGTACCACTCGATGGCGTTGCCCGCGAGTGGAGAGACCAACAGCCACAAGGCGATAATGCGATAGATTCGTGTCATGTTGTTAACGAATGATGAATGTGTTGAACGATTTAGACTGGAGTGTGACCTTGAGCACCTGGTCGCACAGCGCGATGCTCATGTCGCGGTCGTGCTGACTTTTGTTGGCGACAATGACCACAGTCGAGCTGTCGGGGTTGCGGAAGGCCAGCATTGACTGGTCATTGCCCATGGTCTTGAGTTTGTAGGCTCCGGGCATCACATAGCGGCTCATGTGTTCCATCAAGTAATATTCAGGAGTGTAAGTCACCTGGTGGGTAGCGATATCCACCACCACGAGTGAATTTTGTTTCCAACCCCATGAACTTGTTCCACCATGCTTGAGCACCATGTTGAAGTACATATAGGTGCTGGCACCATTGTCGATGTAGTGTTTGATGGAGGCAAAGGTGCGCTCGGCCGAGTCCCAGTCGTTGCTGCCGTCGCCGCACTCGTTTTCGGAGCACATCAGCGGCATGTCGGGGTGTAAGCGATGAATCTTGCCCACGATGTCACGCCCCTCCCACTGGAAGCCACCACCGGTGATATATTTCCCTGCAACGGGGTGATCCACTACATACAGCACCTCATCTACGTGGTCGGTGTTCATGGTGCCGTGCCACAGTTCCACACCCGGATGCTGCTGCTTGAGCAGTGGACCCAGATAGTTGCCTAAGAAACGTGCAGTGCCTTGCGGCGACCATGAGCAGTTGGGCCAGATGTTGATGGTGTACGGCTCGTTTTGGAACATGACCATGGAGATGGGAATGCCTTCCTTCTTGTAGGCTGTGAGGTAACGCGAAAAATAGTTGGCATAGGCAGCCAGATAATTGTCTTGCATGATAAACTGGTCTTGTCCGTGCACCATATCGGGGCCGGTGTAGCCGTTGCCGTTACCGCTCTTTGTGGCATAGTGGTGATTGGTCTTCATCCAGGTGGGTGGAGTCCATGGGCAAGCCCACAGGCGCATGTGTGGATTCACCTGCAGAGCGGCCTTGATGTAGGGAATGAGCCCTTTTTTGTCGCGCTTGACACTGAAGTGCTTCATCTCGAAGTCGCCATCGTGGTCGTTGAGGCTATAATAATCGCGGGCGAAGTCGTTGGCACCGATGGGCGTGCGGCAGAAACTAAGGTTGGCACCCTCGGTGGTGCTGAACAAGTGGTTGAGCACATGCTTGCGCTCGCGTTTGTTCAGCGTTTTGAGCGCGTCCCAGCCCAGTTCTCCGAAGCAGCCCCCGAAACCCAGCATCTTCTGCTCTTTGTAGCGAGTGATAATGGCATCATATACCTGATCTTGCAGGAAAGGAGTCACTTGAATGTTGTTGTTTTCCTGCCACGGAGCCGACTCGGTGGAATAGATCCACTGCACTTCGATGGCTTGTGTCCAAGAAGACATAGCCATGAGGAATGTAAATAATATCAAGTGCTTAATGTTCATCTCTATGAGTGTTTAAGGTGATTACATACAGTGATTTCAGGGCATAGGCTGTGCCGAAGGTGGTGCATCGGCTGCATTGCCGCCCCATGAGGAATGTTTCTTGCCCAGGCCGAAGGTGATGTCGCCGCCGCGGATCACCGTTTGATGATCAACCCAGGGCCTGTTCCAGGAGCGATAGTTTACAGTGGCCTGCTGAATATATTTATTACCTTGGCTGGCACCCACGGCGTGGATGCGCCACTGTTTGTTGCCTGCCAAAGTGATAGTGATTTCCTCAAAGAAAGGGCTGCTCAGGTTATAGACCGGCATACCCGGTGTGACGGGATAAAGTCCCATCATGGAAAAAACAACAAATCCCGATAGGCCTCCGCCGTCTTCATCGCCGGGCACACCCATCAGATCGTTGCGGAACCACTGGTCGATGAGCGTGTGGACGCGTTTTTGCGTTTTCCACGGTTGACCAGCGTAATTGTAGAGATAAGGAATGTGAAGAGAAGGCTCGTTGGCCATGGAGAACTGGCCTACGTTACCCGTTTGGTCGGGCAACTGAGCGTAGAACTCATATTTGCTTCGTCCCAGCCACTCGTCGAATGTCTGATCAAGGTTCTTGACCATCTGCTCCGGGCCGCCCATGAGACCGATGAGGTCGGCCGGGTTATGCTGCACGTCCCAGCGATAGATCCAGCCATTGTTTTCGTCGTAGTAGTCGCGTGCGCCCACACCGCCCGAGAAGCGGTAGTCAAAGGGCTCAATCCACAGTCCGTCCTTGTCCTTGGGATGGAAAAAACCGGTCTGGGGGTTAAACAGATTGCGGTAGTTGTAGGAGCAACGCAAGTAGTGCTCGGCTTCCTGGCGGTGCCCCAGTGCTGCAGCAACCTGCGAGAGGCACCACTGGTCGTAACTCGTGCCCAGTGTGACCGCTACGGCCTGGCGTTTTTCCCAGCTGTTGACTCCCGCCACAGTTTCCTGCTCGCCGGGTTTGAGTGCGGGAATGTAACCATGGTCGCGGTAGAACGAGTCGAGCCAAGTGGCATCGTGGCTCGACCAGGGAGCCAGTGTCTTTTCTTCGATGGCTCGACGGCAATAGTCGTAGGCCTGTCCCAAATCGAAACCGCGCAGCCCTTTAGCCCAGGCATCGGCCACGATGGCCACGCCATGGTTGCAGTTCATGCGGCGTGAGTCGCCGGTGACAGCGGGAAAAGTGGGGAACCAGTGCCGGCGATCGTGTTGGGCGGTGCGCACCAGCGAGTGGATGATGTCGTTTTCGCGCTCGGGGTCGATGAGCATGCGCAGGGGGTGAGTGGCGCGGTAGGTGTCCCACAGCCAGTCGTCGGTGTAAAAAGCTCGGTCTTCGTCGCTGTGCACCTGGTGGCATGCCGGGCAGAAGTAGCGTCCCTGCTCACTGATGCACACCGGTCGCTCCATGCACCTATACAGCGATGTGTAGAACACGGTGGTGTGGTTGTCACTGCCGCCCTTGACGCTGATTTTTCCAAGTGCTTGGTTCCATCGTTGGCGGGCTTGATTTTTTAGCTGCTCGAAGGAGCTGGAAGCCACCTCGGTCTGGTAGTTGCTTCGCGCCTGCTCCACATCGATGAACGAGATGGCATAGCGCACGGTCACAGTGGTGCGGCCGTTAAATCGCAATACCACACAGGCATTATTTCCCGAAGCGACAGTGGTGGTGGGGTCAAGGCTATGGTCGCGCAAGATGCCGGCGGCAGTGGGGGCGGCATCGACCTCGGCATAGAAATACACTTTAATTCCGCCCCATGTGTTCTGGTAGCCGCTGATGCGCTTGCCTTCAACTTTCATTTCACCATTGCCTGAATTAAACAGCAAGTGGCCTGGTGTGGCTTCAAGGAAACGGATGCTGTAGATGGCAGCATGATCGCTAGGCGTGAATTGTGCTTCTACGCGCTGCCGGTCGAGGTCGGTTTTATAGTGATAAGGCGTAACGACCTCGTTGTCGTAATCGGTGCGCATCACTGCGTGCAACTGTCCGTCGGGGCAGTGTGTAGCCGAAATGTTGAAACAGCAGTTCTCGCGGTGGTTCACCACCACCACAGGAAGGCCGTTGACAAAATTGTCGGTGTAACTGCCACGTTGAGGGTACACGCGCAGCATGCCATAGGGAACTTGTACTGTGGGAAATGTGGGCGTGAGCAGGTGGCTGATGTTACCCATGTAGGGATTTACCCAGTCAACAGGAGTACTTTCACACCAGCCACAGAGCCATGAGAATAATAATATGAGAGTAACTGTCGGTTTGCCCACGCCTTTCATTTCTCAACCTTTTTATGAAAACTATTTTAAATTCTTTGCACGCAACTTTCCTTCATCTCAATCCAGATGCTCTCGCCATTCACCGTTTCCTTGAAGCGATAATGCAGGTTGAAGACATAGCGTCCGCGCTTGTTGATAGAGCAGAAGTTGTCGTCGCTGCCTCCCAGCATTTCCACCTCCAAATTGCCAAACGGCGTGATGGTGATGGAGTTGTCGGCTGCGATGGTGAGCGTCATGGCATAAGAGTCAATTTCGCTCTTGCTCACATTAGACGGGTTATAGGTGTGTGTGCCGGCAAAGCAACGCACCTGGTTCTTGCTCAGTGGCGCAAAGATGCGCGTCACTGAGATGCCGCTGGCCGAGTTTTCCTCGCCCAGCAGGCGGGTCTCGGTTCCAGTCACCTGGTAATAGGTGGTTGAAGCCATGGTGGCGTAGTCGTTCTTGAGCAGCACACGGTAAAGCACACGTTGCTTTTCGGGATTCACCTCATAGTCCGATACCGACTTGATGCGCAGCGGAATGAAGTAGATAGAGTCGGGGCTAAGTCCATCGGGATTGATGCTGATGGGCAACAGGCTATAGTTGTCTTCACTGCTGGCCTTGAGCACCGTCTGGTAGCTGGCAATGCTATATTTGTCGGGGTCTAGCTCATGGGCATAACGCGACTCGTCGATGTCGTAATACATGTAGTTGTATTCATACACGGCATCGGGGTCGTGTTCGAGCACGACAGTCACATCCTTGTCGATGTGCTGTGTGCCGCCGCAGTAGACGGTCACATAACCCATCGACTGCTCGCCCAGGGCATGCTCGTTATCGAACGTATAGTCGTCGTCACTGAGCAGATAGATGACTTTCTTGTATAACTCGCCACGGAACTGTTCGTTCTCGTCACAGCTGGCCATCAACAGTGGCAGCATCAACAGTGGCAACAGGAATATTTTATTGATTTTCATTGCTGTAATGCTTTTAATATGTGTAAATTACCATCCGGGATTCTGGTCTAGTGATTTAGACTTTCGCACCTCGTTGCGTTCCAGCGGCAGGAGCACCATCTTGCGGTCGCAGGTGCGGTTGCGGTAGTCGCTGTGATTCACAATGGTGCGCACAAAATAATTGGAGGCATCCGACTCGACGTTCATGCCGGTGATGGGCTCATTTTCCACTTCCTCGAGGATGCCCCAGCGGCGCACGTCGTAGTAACGGCGTCCCTCGGCCATGAACTCGATGAAACGCTCGTGGCGCACGGTCTCGTCGAATGTCTCTTCGGTGGCAGCCTCCTCATCGCTCACGGCAGGCTGACCTGAGCGGAAACGCACCTGGTTGATGGCAAACAAGGCATCTTGCAGGTTGCTGGCGCGCGAGAGTGTGTAGGTCTGGCCACTGGGCAGGGTCACTGTGTGCGACGATGCCAGGTGGTTGACGGCTTCGGCATACGAGAGCAGTATCTCGGCATAGCGAATGATGGGGAAGGTCTTCGACGTGCGGGTGGATCCGTCGCCGTTATACCAGTTGTCCTCGGGATGGATATACTTCTTGAGCACATAGCCGGTGATACACTGGTTGCGGGGTTCCTGAATGGCCTTGTCGCGACCGGCGTTGGCACCATTGTAGTAATAGATGGTCTGCTGACGGAAGTTCTGGTTGGAGCATGAGGTGGCCGGCCAGTAGCAGCCGCTGTAACCCACACAGGCATAGAAACGCATTTCGCGGTTGACATACATGTTGTTGGTGCCGCGCAGCACACGATAGCCCGAGAAGTATTGCAGCACGCGAGAGTTGCCTGTCTCGCTGTATTCACCGGCAGCGCGTGCCTGCTCGATGGTCTTGCCGTCGCGCATGCGGTACTCGTCGATGATCTTCTGCGGGATGCACATGCCGTTATAGCCACCCATGAAGATGGGGAACGACTGCTGGGTGAATCCCTGAATGGAACCCGAGGTCTTGCCCCAAATCAGTTCGCGGTTCTGCACCGGGTAGGTAGTGCCGTTGAACATATTGGTATAGGACTTGAGCGGGTCGATGTCGCCGGCACCATAGGGGAAGTCGGCATCGCTCACGTTGTCGGGCAGAGAGGGGGTGACTTCGGTCACGTCGCCCGAGGCCGATGTGGTTTTTTCCACAGTGTGCAGGCGGTAACGGTTCATGTCCATCACGCGCTTGCAGGCGGCAGCGGCCAGAGCCCACTTGTTCTCGTCATATTCCTGCGATACATAGTAGGCACCATCGCTGCTACGTTTCCAGTTGCCGAAGTAGCGCCGTGCGGCGGCACCGCCGTTGAAGGCAGGGCTGGCAGCGTGCAGACGCACACGGGCAATCATGGCATAGGCGGCACCCTTGGTGGGACGGCCAAAGTTGAGGATAGGCACATCGTCGGGGATAAAGTCGGCGGCGGTCTCGAGTTCGTTGCAGATGTAGTCGACCGTTTCATCGAATGTGGCGCGGCCGCGCTCATAGTAGTCGGCATCGCGGTTGGTGTCGAGCACATCATCGCCCAGCAACACGGCAGGGCCGTAACTCATCAGAATCATCGAGTAGGCATAGCCGCGCAGGAAGTGGGCGTAGCCAATGAGTTCACTGCGTTGCAGCGAAGTGATGTCCTTGCACTCGCCAATGCGAGCCAGCACGGTATTGGCCTTGCGGATCACGCGGTAGCAAGGATCCCAAGCATTCATGCCGCGCAGGTTGCTGGAACTCACCAGGTCCAGCGTGAGGGCTTTCCCATGGAACAGACCCTCGGTCATGAGTGTGAAAATCTCGTCGGTGGCCGTTTCGCCGGGCAGCACATCGTTGCCAAAGATGGCACTCTCGTCGGGCAGTTGGCCGGCGGCACCCCACAGGTATCGTTCCAGATTCTGACGGGAGACAAATACCGAGTCATATTTCAGCGTGTCGTCGAAGTATTCATCGACGTCGAGAAAATCTTCGCAAGAACTGGCTATCACTGCTATTGCCAATAGGGCCAGCCAGAGCAAATTTTTCATTTGGTTCATAATCTATGTGGATTTTGATAGTGGTACAAATTGTTTAGAAGTTAAGATACAGCTGCAGGGCATAGGAGGTGGGGATGGGATATGCGCCACCATTATACTCGGCCTGCTCGGGATCCCACAGTTTCATGGGGCTCCACACAGCTAGGTTAGAAATCACAAATTGCGCATCGATAGACTTCAATCCCAGTTTCTGGAAGAACTTGCCCGACTCGATGTGGTAGTTCAGGTTGATTTCCTGCAGGCGCAGGTAGCGCGAGTTGGCATGCCAGAAGGTGGAGTACTGCGTGTTGTTCTCGTTGCGGCCGTAGCTCAAGCGCGGGAAAAGCGCATTGGGGTTCTCGGTGGCGGGGTCGCCCGAGTAAGAGGCCGGAATCCATCGGTTTTTGGAATCGGCCACGATAGAGAGCACGTTGCCCGTCTCTCCGTTATAGAAGGGAATGTAGCCCTGTCCGTTGGTCGTTCCGTTCACGTAGTAATAGTCGGTGTTGCCCGTTCCCTTGAACAGCACACCCAGCGTGAGTTGTTTCCAGCGGGCTTCAAAGCCGAAGCCGTACATGAGTTTGGGGTAGTTGGGGTAGGACAGGGGCACCTTGTCGTCGTCGTCGATGATACCATCGCCGTTCACATCCTTATATTTGATATCGCCAGGCATATAGGATCCGAAGGTCTGTCGCGGACTCTGTTTCACGTCTTGCTCGTCGCGGAACAGTCCCAGGGCAATCAGGCCACGGAAGGCGTTGTTCACGTAACCGGTGTAGTTCTGGTAGTCGTAGGGTTGCTCGGCCTGCTCCCAGTTTTCCACTTTGTTGGCCGAGTAAGTGAAGTTGCCGCGCACGGTGAGCGACCAGTCTTTTCCGAAGTCGTGGCGATAAGAAATATTGCCATCGGAACCGTAACTCTTCATCTTACCCACGTTACCAAAAGGCATCTGCATCAAGCCCACGTACCCGGGAATTTGCGAGCGGCGCTGATAGATGCCGTCGCGGCGGTCGCGGAAGAAGTCGATGATGAATTCCAGTCGCTCGTTGAAGAGTTTACCTTCGATACCGATGTCGGCTTTCTTGGCACGCTCCCAGCGCAGGTTGTCGGCACCCACGCGTTCCTCTGTGATATATCCGTTGGTGCTGCCCCAGCCGCCACCACCGCCCGAGACTTGCATCAGGGTCAGGTAGGGGAAGCGCTCGTCGGTGAGTCGGTCGTTACCCACGCTACCATAAGAGGCGCGAATCTTCAAGAAACTGAGCCAGGGCATTTTTTCACGCACCCAGCTGTAACTGGTGGGCACCCAGCCCAGACCCACAGAGGGGAAGAAACCGAAGCGGTGACCGGCCTGGAAGTTCTCAGAGCCGGTGTAACCGAAGTTGGCGTCCATGAAGTAGGTGTCCTTGAATCCATAGGTGATGCGGCCCGAGAGACCCTGATAGCGGATGGGGATGGCATACATGCTGCGCAAGGTGGCATCGCGTGCATCAATAGAGCCGTTCATGGTCTGCTCGCTGCTCATGTAGTAGTAGGCCAGCAGCCCCACGCGATGGTCTTCGCGGATAATTTTGTCCCAAGTGGCCGTGGTCTCGAAGTGCCACTTGTAGTATTGCTCGTCTTCGTGGCGATAGGTGGCCGGCTGGGCCTCGACACGCTTGACAATACCCAGCTCACCCGTGTATTTGCGTGTGGATGCGTAGTACATCTCGGGCAAGATGGAGCGTATTTCTTTCAGGTTCGACGAGTTGTCGTAGGCACCCTGAGCGCGCAACTTGAGTCCGTCAAGAAGCATCGACAGGTCTTGCTTGATTTCCAAAGTGGCCTTGCCACGGAAGTGGCGAATGTTGGTCATACCCGTGTTGTTGAGCATCACATAGGGAGAATAGGCATTATTGGCTCCATAGGCAGGCAACTGGCCGGTAGAATACTTCGTGGGAATGGTGATTGGGGTCAGGTTGCGCTGCGTGGCCCACAGGGCGTCGGTGTCGTTATTTCCCGGCTCTTTCTTGATGGAGACGAAACCGTCGGCACCGAAGTAGAGCTGGGTGGTCTTGGTCAAGTTGATGTCCAGGTTGGCACGGTAGTTGATGGTGCGGTAGCCCACGCTGGTAGAGTATTTCGAGCTCTTGTCCTGGCGGTAGGCGGCACTCTCGTAACTGGTACCCAGACTCAGGTAGTAACGTGCCAGGCTACCACCGCCGCGGGCGTTGATGAAATAGGTCTGCGACAGGGAGTTCTTGTGCAGCAGTTCCTTCTGCCAGTTCACGTCGGGGTAGAGGTCGGGATCTAGGTGATACTTGATGATGTCGAGCTCGATGTCGCTGTACAGCGGCAAGTTGCCACGCACGGCACGAGCCTCGTTGGCCAGCTTGGCATATTCATACGAACCCAGGTATTCGGGCATGTGCGTCAGGTGCGATACCGTGAAGTTGGCACGTCCGGTGATTTGCAACCGGTCGGTCGTACCGCGCTTGGTGGTGACCAGCACCACGCCATTAGCGCCACGCACACCATAGACGGCTGTAGCCGAGGCGTCTTTAAGCACAGAGAACGACTCGATGTCGGCCGGATCAATTTCGCTCAGGTTGCCTTCCAGGCCATCGATGAGCACGAGGGCGCTACTATTGGCACCGAAAGTGCCTATACCGCGCACCCAGAACTCAGAGATGTTCTTTCCCGGCTCGCCGCTGCGCTGGATGGAAATCACACCCGGCACGCGGCCGCCAAGCATGTTCTGGATGTTGGTGGCCGGAACTTGCAGGTCCTTGGTGTTGACTGCGGTGATGGCACCCACGGTGCTGATTTTGCGCTGGCGTCCCAGACCCACGACCACGGTTTCTTGCAGCATCTGCGCGCTCACGGCCATGTTCACCACCATGTTGCTCTCATCTTTTGTAATGGCGATTTCTTGCTTTTCGTAACCCACAAAGGAGAAAACGAGCACATCGTTCTTGCTCACTTTGATGGTAAATTTGCCATCGGCATCGGTGGCGGTGCCGGCACCCGGTCGGTCTTTAGCAAAAACCACCACTCCGGGGAATGTCTCGCCGGTCTCGTCGAGTACCGTACCCGACACGGTGAGCTGTTGGGCCACCGTAGTGAAAACGCTGGCCATCAGTAGCAGGAGGATATATATTTTTTTCATAGAGTGTATAAATCTTGGTTGCTAATAGTGAATTTACTCAATGGCCAGGCGGCGGATGCACTGGTTCTCATAGTCGCCAATGTAGATGATGCCTTCCTTGTTGATGCACACGCCGAAGGGGCGGTTAAACAGTGCGTCTTCGGGACTGCCGTCCTGGTAACCTTCTTTACCGGGCTGGCCGATGACGGTGCTCACCTTGCCGTCGGGAGTGACTTTGCGTATGATGTGGTTATTGGTGTCGGCGATATACATGTCGTCGTTCTCGTCCAGGATGAGCTGGCGAGGCTCGTTGAACATGGCAGCGGCACCGATACCGTCGATGTAGCCTGGCTGGCCCGAGATGCCGGCCAGCAGTTTGTGTTCACCGGTCTTTATATTATAGGTGTAGACACAGTGATTGTTGGTGTAGGCCAGATAGAGCAGGTTGGGGTTCTTGCGCGAGAAAGCCATATAGGAGTCGCTGCCGCTCATCAGGCCATTGGTCACCTGTGTGGTGAGTCCCGTTTCGGGCTGCACACGGTAGAGAATGCCGTTTTTCGCGCGGATATACATGAAGCCGTCGTCCATGTTCATGGCAAACGAGTGCTTGAAGTCGATGGTGATGGTCTCGCCGGTGTTAGGTTTCATTTGCTGTTTGATGGGGCTCCACATGTTTTCGCTCGACATGGTCCAGTATTCTAGTCCGTTGTCGGTGGGAATGTACACGGTTTTGCCGTCGTCGAGCATACAGGGCTGATTGAGCGGTGCACCGGTATCGGGGATGAGCAGGCGGCTCATGTCTTCGTCTTCATTGACCAGAATCACCTTGTTCTCGTGATAATAATTGTTGCGGTTGCGCAGGCTGGCGAAGATGTTGTTGTCGTTATCTACGGCCAGATAGGTCACACAAGGGAACGAAGTCTGTGCCAAATTGCCGGTAATGACATCATCGGGCGCTCCCAGAATACCGCACACGGTGGTGACCACCGTCTGGATTTGATAGGTGAACGGGGTGGGGTATTCCACGCGCTTGTCGCCTATCTGCACGGCTACCTTGCACTGCACGATGTTGTTCTCGTCGCCGTCGCCCGGCTTGCGCGGACAGATGGCGTAGATCTTGTCGCCGATGGTTTCGATCACGGCGGCTTCCTTTTCGTTGATAAACACTTTCACCTTGTCGGCATCGTTGCCGAAGTTGCTACCATTCAGAATCAGTTTGGTAGCCACGCCGCCCGAGGTGGGGTAGAAATCGGTGAGCGTGATGGGCTGGTTGGGGTCGTAGGGAGCATAGGACGTTTCTTTTTCGTCCTTACACGACGACGCGCACAGTAGCAACAGCGCCGCTGCGGCGCCCATTGCCAGTTTAGCGGGATAAAAAATTTTCATGATGATATATGGTTTTTTAGTTTTTTATTCAAGTGGAAACTAAATAACAAGAAACTTGAATTGGCTCATTTTTTATAAAGGCGGAACACGCGTGCACGATCGTTGGGCGAGCTGTAGACGAGCTTGCCGCCTTGCAAGTTGATGCGGTCGCCAGTCCAGCACTCCTCGCTGCGGCCGGTGTCGATGGTGGCTGCGTCGATGCCCAGTGTAGACAGGTCAAGTTCCACATTCTTGTTGCCCACACCATAGTTGAAATGGACAATTACATAGGAGTCGTCGGCCTCGGCCGAGAAAAGGTCTATCGAGTTGTTCACGCCCGAGAGTTTGTGGCCATAGGCCGGGCGGAAGTTAAGGCGCATATTAATCAGGTCGTTGATTTTCTCATAGGTGAAATACTTGGCGGCTTTCACTTGCGACCCGGGGTCGCCAATGGCCGATCCGGCTGTGCTCAGGTTGTCGCCCAGGATGCAGTAGCTGGTTACGATGGCGGTGGTCACGCGCGAGATGTTTTCGGCCTCGCTGCGGTTGCCCATCACCAGGTGGTCGGGGTCGTTGAACGAGTAGACACGGTTCAGCCACCAGCCAAACGAGTAGCTGTTCATCATGTAACTGGTGTGCCACATCTCGCCCCAGGCATCGCAGCTGATGCGGCGAGCGTCGCAGTAGTTGGCGGGGAACAGCGGCGAGATGGAAAGATCCAGAATTATGTCGTCGCCACAGCGCTCGCGCAGGTAGTTCATGCCGTAGTTATAAGCTTGAATACCGGTGGTGATGTCGGGATTATAGAAGCCGTCGGCTTCTTGTGCGCCAGCACTCATGAAGTCGAGCTTGATATACTTGAAACCGCAGTCCTTGAATTTGTCGATGTAGTAATTGATGCGCGACAGCGTTGCCGGAGCCGTAGGATCCACACGCCCCGTGTGCACACGGCCGTTAACCTTCACGCGAGTCTGGCTGTAGGTGTAGCCATTGTTGCCCTCCACAGCGCGGCTGTCGGAGCCATACCAGTCGTTCCACGGTGTCCAGTAGATGCCGGCTTCCTGTCCGTTTTCCTTGCAGTGCTGCACAAACTTCTTGCGTTCTTCCCAGTTCATGTTGTCCCATGAGTCCAGTCCCACGTAGATGATGCCGTCGGGGGCGAAATGCCCTTTGTCTTGCAGGTGTTCCTTGATGAAGTCCGACACAGAGAGTGCTCCGGTGTAGTTGCAGTTCTTTTCCATGCCGCCCCAGCTGTTCCAGCCCCAGATGGAGTTCACATTGAGCTCGCGGCGTGGTGCAAAGGTGTTGTTCACGTCGGCATAGGTCTCCATGCCCGTGCGCCAGTCGTCGAACAGGCCCACCATCATGCGGGCCGAGCTCACTCGTGTGCCCCTCACGGCTCCGTGCGGTTGCAGCACGCCGTTGTGCTCGTCGCGGGTGGCGGCATGGGTCACGCCGCTGAAGCACTCCAGCCGCGAGATGTGGCCCTGGGTGAGTGGACTGCCCGTGAGCCTCACGGCCGATTTCCAGGTGTCGTGTGTCACCGAGCCGATGACCATGCCCTTCTGCGTCTCACCGTTAAAGATGGCTGTGACCTCAAACGAGATGGAGTCGCGGGCAAAACGGCCCGATGCCGCCGATGATGGATTGGTGGCGCGGCTCAAAGGATAGGAGCCATAGGTAACAAATCCGTCGTTGTCAAACGGCACCGTGAGGAACCTGTTATTCGCGTCCTTGGGCAGAAACAGGTTTTGTGCCTCGGTGAAGATGGGTGCAATGTAGTTGCTGGCCAGTTTCTCGCCGCTCGTGAGCGAGAGCGTCACGTCGGTGAGCAGGTAGTCGGCATTGCTGTAGAGGTAGAAGCACTGCTCCACAATGGGAAGCGAGTTGCCGCCGTCGTAGGTGATGGCCACTTTCTTGCCGCGGCCCACCTCATCGTTCAAGGCTTCCTCGGTGAGTGTGCCCTTGCCATAGGAACTGGTCTGGTACATCGTGGCTCCGACCTTGAATTTTGAGCTCACGTCGGAGAGCACATTCTCTCCGTTCTTGAGCAGCGCCACAGTTTGTGTGGCATCATCGTAGCGCACTGTCCACTTGCCGCACGACACATCGGTGGTGCCGGCTTGCATTACGGTTGCCATGGCCATTGCTGTTAAGGCCATCAGCATTTTTCTCAATCGATTATCGGTTTTCATCTGTGAGTGAAATTTATACGGGAACAACAGGTAAAATGTCACCCTGCAAAATTATCCTAATCCGATAACAACAAATGGCACGCATCATTCAAAAAATAGCAAAATCGGTTCACAACGAGCCCCCGCGCTCATTATGAACCGATAAAAGTTCCTTTTGGCCTCTCTTATTGTGTCATCAACAATATGTAACCCCCCTTTTTAAGGTAGCTATTTAGCATACAATTTTGCTAAATATTATCGGCATTTGCATGATGCCTTGTTATGGTATTGAGCTACTGTTGTTAGGGAGTGGGAGCCATGACGAAGGTGATGTGGCGGGCGGCCAACAGCGCATCGTGGGTGATGAATGGCTCGGTGAGCTCGCTGCCGTCGACCAGCACGCGTTCCACATAGGGTCGCTCGGGCGACAGGCCGCGGGCCTCGATGGTGAGGTCGTGCGGCATGGGGCGGGCCATACGCAGGGTGACCTGTGGGAACTGTGGCGCACCCAGGGCATAGGTGTTACTGCCCGGGGTGACGGGATAGAATCCCATCACCGAGAAGATGTACCAGGCCGACATCTGGCCACAGTCGTCGTTGCCGTTGATGCCATCGGGGGCATTGCGGTAGTTGACCGTGGTGTGCCGGCGCACAAGCTGCTGGCACTTGTGGGGCTGGCCGCAATAGTTGTATAGATAAATGTAATGATGCCCAGGCTCGTTGTCGTGCCGGTAGTGATTTTCGTCGAAGTTGCGGTCGAGCATTCGGGCAAAGGCATCGCGCCCCCCCATCATCTCTATCATGCCGGGGATGTCGTGCAGCACGCAGAACAGGTAGGTCCATTTCGACCCTTCGGTGAGTCCGCGGCGGTTGTGGTCGTCGAGGTCAATCCAGTCGCCGCCATAGTTGCGTGGCAGCATGAATCCGCGCTCGCTGTTGTAGACGTTGCGGTAGTTTTGGCTCCAGCGCATGAGTTGGTCGTAGTCGTGTGCTGTGCCCAGGTCTCGTGCCAGCTGGGCCACGCACCAGTCGTCGTAGGCATATTCCAGTGTGCGCGAGAGCGACTCGGCGGTGCGGTCGTCGGGCACGTAGCCGATGCTGTGGTAGTAGCTGGCTCCGGCGCGTGCCTGGAAAGCCGTCCAGCGGTCGCGGTCGCCATATCGGCGCTGGGTGTCGCCATCGGGCGGCACCATGGCATCTTTGCGCAAGGCCTCGTAGGCCAGGCGGGTGTCGTAGTCGCGCAGTCCCTTCATGTAGGCATCGGCGATGACGGCATCGGCATGAGTGCCTATCATGATGTTGGTGTAGCCGGGATTAGGCCAAATGGGGAGCCATCCGCCCTGCTGGTACATTTGCAGCAGAGAGGTGATCCATTGACAGGTGAGGTCGGGCTCGATAAGAGTCATGAGCGGATGTAGTGCGCGGAAGGTGTCCCACAGCGAGAAGTCGTTGTGGCTGGTGCCCTGGTGCACCTGGTCGTCGAAAGCACTATAATAACGTCCACCCTCGGAAAACTCGCGGGGGAACAAATAGCTGTGATACATGGCGGTGTAGAAATTCACCATGTCGTCGTGCGAGATGCCACTTACCCCGATTTTGCTCAGTTTTTCTTCCCACTGGTCGTGGGTCGTGCGGGCCAGTGTGTTGAAGTTCCATCCGGGCAGTTCCTGCTCCATGTTGGCGCGTGCTTGGTCGATGCTGATGAACGAGGTGCCTACTTGCATGGTCACCGTGGTGGCGCGTGGTGTGGCAAACTCGGCGTAGGCTCCCATGCGCGTTCCATATTCTTGAAGCGAGCGGGGATGAATCTCGTCGCCCGTCCATGTGCCGTAATGTGTGATGGGGCGGTCGAACTTGATGACGAAATATCCGTTGAAATTCTTTAGTTCAGGTCCCAGCTGTGCCGATTGTCGATCGGGGTTGTAGCCGATGATTTCATTGCGCTCGGGGTCGATCTTCACCCAGCCTTTGAGCGAGCGCAGTCGCGGGCCGTAGTCGTTGCACCAGTCGTTCAACCCGGGATTTAGGTTGATGCCCTGCACGATGATGCGCGAGTGTGAGCTCTTAGCAAAGGTGACCTTGATCAGCGCGCATCGGCTCGATGCCGTAACCAGGGCTTTGAGAGGCTTCCCTTCCTGCGAGTTGAGCGTGACGGAGTACTGGTGCGGTACGGCATGCTCGTTGCGGTGGCTATAGGGCAGCGCGCGAGCTTCGGGCAGGGTGAGGACGCGCTCGCCCTGCTGCGGCATGATGCTCACGTAGCCATAGTCGCCCATCCACACCGTGGGCTGATGCGATGCCATGATGCCCATCAGGCAAGTGTCGTCGTAGACGTAGGCCATGGTGCCCATGCGGTTTTCACGCGTCTGTGGCATCATCTTGGTCATGGCGTGTGGCGGTCCCACAAATGGCGCTGTGCCGCCCTCGCCCTTGATGGCGGTGCCTATGAGTGGGTTCACGTAGTCGGTGAGCGACCGTGCTTGGGTGCCCAGTAACAGTGTGCCTAAGCACAGGGTGGTGAGGAAGAGTCGTTTCATCGTTATTCTACTTGTAGTGTCCATTTACATTGATCGGTTACCGGAGTGTCCTGCTCGGCTGTGATGCCGCGTGCCTGGATGTCGTTTTCTCCGGCCCGCAGCTTCACTTGTCGGGCCACAAATACCCCCAGCCCACGGCTCTCGACGTGCACGGGCACGTCGTTGACGGTGAGGTGCACGGCCTCACAGTTGCTATAGATCTTTACATCGGTGATGGCCTCGGTTCGGGGCGTGTGGCGGCGGCTGGTGATGTGCACCATGGGTGTTTTCGACCAGTTGGCCTGATAAAAGTAATAAGCGTCTTTGCGCGTGAGTCGGTCGTAGGTTACCAGCCCCTTGTCGTTGATGCCCAAGCGGTCGCCCTCGTGCCGCGATGCACTGGCAAAGTCAAACATGTTCCACACAAACGAGCCCCACACATAGGGCCGCTTGTCGATTTCGCGGTAATTGCCTTCATGCACGATGGCCTGCCACTCCTCGGGGTGCCAGTCGCCGTCGGTTTTCGGCGCTTTGTCGATGTGCTGGTCGTGCTGGTGGATGCTGGCTCCCGCACCATACTCGCTGATGCCGATGGCTCGGTTTTTCTGAGGGTCATATTTCCAGTCGATGGCCCATTGCATGGTGGCCGGGTCGGCCCAGTACCACCCGGGATAGGTGTTGTAGGCCATGATGTCGGTCATGTCGTTCTCGGGTCGGCCATCGTTGTTGGCGGCTGCCACGGTGAGTCGTGTGGGGTCTTCGCTGTGAGCCAGGTCGTTGAGCTGCTCCACCAACTCATGCGGACGGTCGGGGCCACCCAGCTCGTTGAACAGGCTCCAACAGAAGATAGAGCAGTGGTTGTAGTTCTGGCGAATCAGTTCGGTGAGTTGCTGGCGTCCATTGGCGTCGAAAGCATAGTGGCGCGTGCCGTGGCCGATGTAGGGAATCTCGGCCCATACCAGCATGCCGGCTTCATCGCACAAGGTGTAGAAATCATTGGCGTGCGGGTAGTGTGCCAGACGGATGCAGTTAGCCCCCATCTGCTTGATGATTTCCATGTCTTCGGTATGCTCTTTGTGGGTGATGGCCCATCCCATGCCATCGCGGTCTTGATGGCGGTTCACGCCTCGCAACGGAAATGACTTTCCGTTGAGGAAGAACCCCTTGTGGGCGTCAACTGTGTAATATCTGAGTCCGATGTGCTGCGACAAGGTGTCGATGACCTGGTCGCCGCGCATCAACTCGAAGAAAAATCGGTGTTGTGCCGGGTGATTGATGCCATCCCACAATTCTGGTTGCTCGATGTCTATTTGCTGTTCCAAACTCAGGAATCTGCCATCGAGGGCCGCGGCGGCAGTGCGCTTTGTGGCTGTTACACGCCCGTCGGGGGCAAAGACAGTGGTGCGCAGCGCATAGCCCTTGTCGGTTGCGCCATCCACCTTGGCCAGGATGCTCAGGTGGGCATTGTCGCGGTTCACGCTTGTCTGGCTCACGTAGATGCCACAGGAAGCGTGGTCTTGCACTGTGAAACTCACTGCGGGCACGGTGACCAGCGCCACAGGCCGATAGATGCCGCCGAAGATGGTGAAATCGCCATCCAGTGGCATGATGAAGCTGTCGGGAGCATTGGTTACTTCCACGGTGAGCGTGTTGCCCTTGTCGCGCAACAGGCTGGTGATTTCGAAGCAGAACGCCGTGAACGCACCGCGGTGCCGTCCCAGCCGCTTGCCGTTGAACCACACGGTGGCATCCTGGCTCACGGCCTCAAAACGCACAAATGTGCGCTCGCCCTGTCGTGCCGCCGCAGGTGCGTCGAAGTGGCATCGATAGGTGGCCGGGCCACGATAGTAGTCGGGCCTGGTGCCATCGGCCGCATTCCAGGAGTGCGGAATGGTCACGGCCTCCCAAGTGCCGCCGGCCTTGCAGAAAGTCCATTGACGGTCAAGTGGAGTCACCGATCGAGCCTGTACGCAGGCAATGGTTAAAAACAACGTGATTAGAGCGATGAAATACTTGCTGGTCATGAGAGTCTTTTTTTTATGCTGCAAAAATAGTTCTTATTGTTGTGATGAACTTTATTTTTTGTAGACAAATATGAAACAATGGTGCAGAAATGGCTATTGAGTAACCATGAGTCCATTTTTTTACGACTAAATTGCTATTTTTTGGGAGATTTGTTTTGACAATAAGTGCTAATTTTGCCCGTGTCATAATTCAAGATTTTTTTAATGAAAAAAGTCACTGTCATATTGTTGTTTCTGCTGGTGTTTTTGAAGCCCGTCCTGGGCCAAAACTACCCCTACAGATATTATTTCCGTAACATAGACAAGAGTGATGGTCTGTCGCAAACCGACATTAAAGCCATCTTGCAAGACAGGCGTGGCTTCATGTGGTTCGGCACACGTAATCGTCTTAACCGTTACGATGGGCATACAATAAGGGTTTTTGATTGTGTGGATACCAAAGCCCAAAAGAAAAACAACAATATCTCATCAATTTTCGAGGACAGCAATGGTCAGTTGTGGGTGGGCACCGACAAGGGTGTGTTTCTTCTCGACCCTGTGAGCGAGCAATTCCGTTTCGTGGGCGAGTCCACTGCCCAAGGCACGCAGATGAAAGACTGGGTGGCCGACATCAAGAGCGACACCGATGGCAATATCTGGCTAGTGTTGCCAAATCAGGGTTTGTTCCGCTATAAAAAGGGCGAAAAACTGCGTTTGTATAGTTTCGGCAGTTCGTCGCATCCCGATTTCGGCAGCCCGCAATGTGTGTGTATTGATGGTGGTGGTCGCCTTTGGGTGGGCACCAATGGCAGTGGCGTGTGGCTTTACAACCCAAGCCAGGACCGGTTTGTGCAGTACTTGGGCAACAAGCAGGGTGAGTCGCTCATGGGTGAGAATGTTTACACCATGTGTGACTATGGCGATGACCTGGTGCTGGGCATCCATGAGGGCAAGTTGCGTAGGCTCAACAAGCGTCGCAACACCGTTACCGATTTCAACGCCCCCCAGGTGCATTATTCCATTATTCGCGATGTGGAGTGCTATAACGAGGAGTTGTGGGTGGGCACCCAGCGGGGTGTCTATGTCATCAATGAGCATCGAGGCACCATTCAGCACATTGAAAACGACGCAATGTGCTCTTACTCGCTTACCGACAACCAAATAGGGCGCATATATCGCGACCGTGAGGGAGGTATCTGGATAGGTACCAACCTGGGTGGCGTGAACTACTTGCCGCAAAAAGGCATGGAATTCATGCGCTATGTGCCGCTCACCAAGCCGTTTACCATCACCAGCAAGCGCATTCGCGAGATGGTTGAAGACGAGCAGGGCAACGTGTGGATTGGCACCGACGATGCAGGCGTGAATGTGTATAATCCCATCCAGGGCACGTTCAAGGTGATAGGAAAAGACTTCGGCTCACCACTGCACAGCGAGAAGACACTGGCCATCATGCCGCATGACGGCCAGATGTGGGTGGGTTTCTTCAAAGATGGTTTTGACATTGTGTCGCCCACTACGTTTGTCGCCCGCCATTTCTCGGGCGAGATGTTACACATCAATGAGTCCAGCATCTATGCTATGTGCGAGGATGCGCAAGGCAATGTGTGGATAGGCAATGGCTGGGGCGTGTATGTGGCACCGCGAGGCAGCATGGAGTTCAAGCGCATGGACGAGTTTGGCTTTAACTATATCTACGACCTGATGGAAGACAGCGACAACAACATGTGGGTGGTGACCATGGGCAATGGCGTGTATCGCTACTCCCCCGACAGTCGCAAGGTCAAGCATTTCATGCACCGCGAGGGTGATTCGACCACGATCAGTTCTAACTCGGTGAGCAACGTCATGGAGACGAGCCGTGGCCAGATATGGTTCTCTACCGACCGCGGTGGCGTGTGTCGCTTCAATAAAAACGACGACACGTTCACTACCTACAGTATCGAGCAGGGACTGCCCGACGATACTGGTTACAAAATATTGGAAGACAAGAACGGAATGTTGTGGTTTGGCACCAATAATGGCCTGGTCATGCTCAATCCCGCGACGGGGAAATGCCAGGTCTATACCACAAGCAACGGATTGCCAGGCAACCAGTTCAACTACAAGTCGGCTCTGAAGACGCGCAGCGGCATTTTCTATTTCGGCAGCAGCGAAGGGCTCATCTCGTTCAATCCTTATTATAGTAATAAGAACACTTATGCACCTCCCGTGTATATCACTCGATTGTGGATTAATAATAATGAGGTGTTGCCGGGTAATGACGACTCGCCGCTCACCGAGAGTCTGCTCACGGCTCAGCGCGTTGTACTCAGTCACGACCAGTCGAATATCAGCCTGGAGTTTGCCGCGCTCAGCTATGTCATGCCCGATGCCAACCGCTATCGCTACAAGATGGATGGTGTGGACAGTGACTGGATTACAGCCGAGGATAACCAGCGCGTCACCTATGGCAATCTTGCACCGGGAAAATATGTTTTCCACGTCATGGGCAGTAATAACGACGGCGTGTGGAGCAAAGAAGAAGCACGGCTGGAGATTGTGGTCTCGCCGCCCTGGTGGCGCTCCATCTGGGCCAATATGGCCTATCTGATGCTGTTGCTGGCAGGAGTTTATGCCGCTTTCAGTTTATATAGGAAACGCACGTTGCAGAAGTCGGCCGAGGCGCAGCGACTCTTTGAGGCCGAGAAAGAAAAAGAACTGTATCAGAACAAGATAGATTTCTTTACTAGTATTGCGCACGAGATTCGCACACCGCTCACCCTGATCAACGGGCCGCTGGAAAACCTGCAGGAAATGTCAATCGCCGACCCCGAGATACGCCGCAACTTGAACACCATGAGCCGCAACACCAGCGACCTGATGAATCTCATCAACCAGTTGCTGGACTTCCGCAAAATGGACAGCAACAAGATGGAGATGTATTTTGTGTCGGTGAATCTGTCGTCGATTTTGCGTGAGTGGGTGAACAAGTTCACCGATATGCCTATGTCGCGCGACCGTCATGTGACACTGACGTTGCCCGAGGGCGAGGATATCTATGTGCATGCCGACCGCAACGCCCTGATCAAGGTGCTCAACAACTTGTTTTCCAACGCCATCAAGTATTCCGAGCGTGAATTTCTCATCTCGGTGTGCGTGGAAGACGACTGCGTGATGTCGCATTTCGAGAACGACGGTCCCATCATCCCGCATGAGGCGCGAGAAAAGATATTCACACCATTCTACCAGTTGCATGGCAACGAAAACGCCCCGTCCAGTTCGGGCATCGGACTGTATCTGGCCCGGTCGCTGGCCGAGATGATGGACGGCTCGCTCACCTACGACAACCACCAGGGTCTTAACCGCTTCATCCTCAAAATGAAGCGTGTGGAGAAAGAACCCGAAGTTGCGGCCGATACCGATGAAATGATTCTGGCCGACGATGATTTCGTGCCCGAAGCACTGCAGTCGGCACTGATTCTGCTTGTGGAAGACAATGTGGAAATGCTCAACTTTGTGGCCGACAAGCTGCGTCACAATTATGCCGTGGAAACGGCTCAGAACGGCGTGCAAGCCATGGAAGTGTTAAGAGAGAAGAACATCGACTTGGTGCTCAGCGACATCATGATGCCCGAAATGGACGGGCTGGAACTGTGCCGCCGCATCAAGGAAGACATTGAGTTGAGTCACATTCCTGTGATACTGCTCACGGCCAAGAACGACCTCGACAGCAAGGTTACGGGTCTGCAAATCGGCGCCGATGCCTACATCGAGAAGCCGTTTGCGTTCAAGTATCTTGTGGCGCAAATCACCTCTATCTTCGAGAATCGCCGCCGCGGCATGGACGCATTCATGCGCAAGCCCTTTGTGCCCACGCAGACCATCGGTATGAGTAAGGCCGACGAGCGTCTCATGGACCGCATTGTGCAAGTCATCGAAGAAAACATAGACAACACCAACTTCGGCGTGGAGATGCTGGCCGAGCTGGTGTGCATGAGCCGGTCCAGCCTGCATCGCAAAATCAAGGCCATCAGCGACACGTCGCCCACCGACTTCATACGCATGGTACGTCTAAAAAAAGCCTCTCAGCTCATCAGCGAGGGCAGTTACCGTGTGGGCGAGGTGTGTTACCTGGTGGGTATCAACTCACCGTCCTATTTCATCAAGTTATTCCAGAAGCAATTCGGAATGACACCTAAAGAATTTGAAAAACAACAGCGCAAATTGCGCGAAGGCCAGAAAAATAATGACAATGAGCACTACGAAACCGATGAAACGTAACAAGTTATTACTGCTGGGAGCATGGCTCCTGATGACTACCGTGCCCGCACAAGCCGCCGATGCTATTGTGCCTGGAGCCGAGTGGCTCGACACCGAGGGTATGGTCATCAATGCCCATGGAGGCGGAATCCTCTATCATGAAGGCATTTATTACTGGTATGGCGAGGCCAAGGGCGACTTCACTTATCGCTCGCCAGGCGTGGGGTGGGACTGCTACCGCACCGATGCCGGCGGCGTTTCGTGCTACTCGTCGCGCGACTTGTGCCACTGGACCTACGAGGGAATCGTGCTCGACCCCGACACCACACACACATTCTCCGATATCCACCCCACTATGGTCATCGAGCGTCCCAAGGTGATTTACAACGAGCGCACCCGCCAGTTTGTGATGTGGATGCACATCGACAATCACAACTATGAGAAGGCTGTGGCCGGTGTGGCCGTGAGCGACCGCCCCACAGGCAAGTTCCGCTTTATAGAGTCCATACGCCCCAACGGACAGATGAGCCGCGACATGACCCTCTTTAAAGATGACGACCAGCAGGCTTATCTAGTCTATTCGTCGGAGGGCAATGCCACGCTCCATATTGCCAGCCTGAGCGACGACTACCTACACGTAACTCCGCACTACACGCGGCACTTTGTAGGCCAGTCGCGCGAGGCTCCGGCCATGTTCAAGCGCCAGGGAAAATACTACATCGTCACCTCGGGCTGCACCGGTTGGGATCCCAATGAGGCCCAGTGGGCAGTGGCCGACCATGTGATGGGTCCTTACACGGTCATGGACAACCCCTGCCGTGGCCCGCATGCCGACAAGACGTTCTATGCTCAATCGACTTTCGCTCTGCCCGTGGTTGGCACCGACCAGTATATCATCATGTTTGATCGCTGGAACAAAAAAGATCTCATCACCTCACGCTATGTGTGGTTGCCAGTTCGCTTCGACGACGGCGCCCTCACCATTCCCTGGACTGACCGCTGGACACCCGCCACATTGCGGTGGTAGAGACGGTGTAGGCAAGGTGGGTCGAATTTGCTATTAATTGCGACCATTGCGTTACGTGGGCGACGTGCGAGGCAGTAATTTTGCGACATTGATTTTTGTTTGATTAATAAATATAGATATCGCTATGAATCGGTATAGCATTTTTACGCTTATCGCCGCGTTGGCCGCAGGTGCCCCTGTGTTGCTGGGACAGACTGCCGGCTCGCCCGATATGGTGAAGTTCAGCAAAGTGGCCACTCCAGTGCCCGGCCAGCGAGTACAGGGCAGTCAGCCCGCGGGCGAGTTTTTTCATGCCATCTACACGGGAGCCGCCTGGGGCGACTATGACGAGGACGGTTTTCTGGACCTGTATTACAGCCACATGAACCCCACGATAGATGGCAGTGTGGTATATAGCAATCTGTATCACAACGATAAGGCCGGCACGTTTTCACGTGTAGCGTTTTCTCACATTTCACCCACAGCCTTTTCGAGCCCAGTGTGGCTGGACATGGATGGCGACGGTCACTTGGACCTGTTTGTCACAGGGCTGGGACAAGCCGGTTATCACTGGAACGATGCGCTGACGCAGACCTCGGGCATCCGAGCCCAGCTGTATTTGGGCGATGGCGCAGGAGGCTTTGAGCCGGTGAGTGACCATGGCATAGCACCCGTGTTTAACGGAACCACCGGCGGCAAGGCGCATAACTGGGTGGCGGTGGGCGACTATGACCACGACGGCTATACCGACCTGGCTCTGGCCGGATTTGACGACATTGCCCGCATGGACACCGAACATCCCGAGGAAGCCGTGCGTGTGGTGCGGCTCTACCGCAATGTAGATGGACAGCGATTTGAACTGGTAGAAAACCCGGTAGAGGGCGAGGAGCCATTTCATGGCCTCACCGACGGTAGCGTGGTGATGTGTGACTTGGACGGCGATGGCTGGCAGGATTTGTTCACTACCGGATATGGTGCCACGCGCAATGCTGAGGCATATATTTACTGGAACAATGGCAACGGCACTTTCACGCAGGGCAACTCGCTGCCGGTGTATCCCACTACCGACGCTTCGTGCAGTGTTGCCGACCTCAATGGCGACGGCTTGCTCGACCTGGTGCTCACGGGCGTGTATAGTGATACAGGACAAAAACTCTTCACGATATGCCGAAACGATGGCACGCGCTCGTTCTCACAAGTGGCGACCGATAACTTGGAAGGCATCGATGGCGGCCAACTGGCCTTTGGCGATGTGAACCACGATGGCCTGACCGACATGCTGGTGGGCGGTCATGGCGCCACTCACGAGCACACCACATGGCTCTATCTTAACCAAGGCAATTTCACTTTTGCCGTGGTGGGAGCCTATTATAACGACCCCTTCGGCAAGTTGGGCAGTTTCTCGCGTGTAACTCATGGCAGCCACCACCTGGTGGATGTGGATCGCGATGGCTTGCTCGATGCCTGGTACTCCGGCTGGAGCAATGGCGGTTGTTCCAAGGGCTGCGCCACCGAGTTGTGGCACAACGATTCGGGCGAAAAAGGCGTTACGGCCAATGTGCCTCCCACGGCTCCCATCGGACTGCGTGCCCAGGAAGCCAATGGCCAGGTCGTGTTCCACTGGCAGAATGGCAGCGACGAGGTGACTCCACTCGCGGCCTTGCGCTACAACCTGTTTGTGCGCGTCAAAGGTTCCAATGAGGCCTTTATGGTGATTCCTGCCGACCCGAATAGCGGCGTGCTCAGGGTGAATGAACTGAGTGGCGCGCTGCACACTACCACCTATCGCATGAAACTATCTTCCGGCAAGACCTATGAATGGGGAGTTCAGACAATCGACAATGGCAACCTCGCTAGCACGTTTACTGTGGCCGAACTGGATTTGTCGCCTTCGTCCGTTGAAACGATAAAAGCGGCCGATGTGAAGGTAGAGGCTGTGAACGGTGGCATCAGCTATCATGTGGCTGGCCCTACCACACTCACGGTGTATATGCCTTCGGGCAGTGTCGTGAAGTGCGCCCATGTTGTAGGTGAAGGTGTGATACCCGTCGATGTCGCAGGCGTGCTCGTTGTCAAAGCCGAGAGTGCCGTCGTTAACCAGAGTTATAAGGTGGTGCTGTGAGGTTGCTCAGCTTCTATATGTGCATCGTGCTGAGCACGATGGGAGTCGTTGCCGGCGTGGTGAATCTGGGCGACTCGCCCTGGCGGTTCACCCGGGTGGTTAAGCAAGAATCCAATCTAGCCGCGGGTCTGGATGTGATGTGTGGTAGTCACCGAGTGACCGAGGTGAACGATGGAAAACTGCACACGCACTGGAAGGCTGCCGGAGAGACTCTGGAAGTGGACTTGCTGGCTGTGAAGCACCTCAGTAGTGTCGATTTGCAATTTGC
Organism: Muribaculaceae bacterium; assembly: GCA_017940245.1. Classification (GTDB taxonomy): domain Bacteria; phylum Bacteroidota; class Bacteroidia; order Bacteroidales; family Muribaculaceae; genus Sodaliphilus. The sequence continues at coordinate 39,794 of JAGAYZ010000039.1, forward strand.
AGGCGACTCGGTGAAGCAGGTTAGAGTGGAAGTGGAACATAGCCGCGACCGCCAACACTGGACTCGTCTGTCTGGTGACACACAGTGGCAACGATGCGTCGCCAATACCGAGAACGATATTACTACGGTGAACAACACGGTGGGCTACGCCGCTGTGGTGGTGAGCACCTCATGCGTGCTGCCGTCAACCGATTCGTGCCGATATGTGCGGGTGCGCCTTGTGGCACTTGCCAACGATGACCGGCGGCCACTGCAAGCCGGCATCAGCGAACTCGTGATTCACCCCAGTAGCATTTCGCATCCCGATTCCTATTATTATGCAGAGCATCTCGACGACTCGCAGTGGGAGGAAGTGGGCATACCACATTGTTACAATGAGCAGGACACCTACCTCAATGCCACCACCGGCGAACGTTGCTGGCGTGGCGAAGCCTGGTATCGCAAGCACCTGACCGTGCCTGTCGCCGACCGCGGAAAACGCGTGCTCATTGCCTTCCAGAGCGTGAACATTGGCGCCACAGTCTATATTAATGGCCATCCCATCGAGGGCAACACTCGTGTGCCGCAACCCGGAGCGGTGACCCATGTGGGCAGTTCGCTGCCATTTGTGGTGGATATTACCCCGTGGCTCCGCTGGGGCGAGGACAATGTGCTGGCGGTGAAGGTGTCTAATGCCCGCAACACGTTTTTCACTTGGCCGCAGTTTGCCGAGAACGAGGGCTTTGGCCAGGCCATGGGAGGCATTGTCTCGGCAGTGTATATGCACACGAAACACCCTATCCACATTCCGCTCAATGCCTATTCTCCGCTGGGCAGGTGGGGAACCTACCAAGCCACCATCAGTGCCGACACTCATCGTGCCGTGGCGCGCTGGCTGGCGCAGGTTGAAAATGGCACCGCGCAAGTGCAACGCATAGAACTGGAAACCATCGTCAAGAATCATCGTGGACGCAAGGTGCTGTCGTTCAAGCAAAGACAAGTGGTGCCGGCGGGAGGCATAGCCCGCTTCGACCACACCGACTCCATCGCCCATGCCACCCTGTGGTATCCCGTGGGCATGAAAGGCGAGCCATATCTCTACACGGTAGAGCGCAAGGTGTATGCCGACGGCCGCCTCACCGACACCCGCACCGAGCAGATGGGGCTGCGCACGGTGACCTGGGACGAGAACTATTGCTACGTCAACGGCGAGAAGTGCATCCTGCGCGGCTTCGGCAACCGGAATATCTATCCCGGTCTGGGCGCCGCCGTACCCGAGTCGATGCAGTGGGCCGATATCGGCCGCATGGCCCGTTGTGGAGCCAATGTGCTGCGTGTGGGTCACCAGGCTCCGTTTCCCGAGGCTTTTGAGGCTTGCGATGCCCTGGGTGTGATGCTCATCGTGAACAGTGGCGACAACGAGTGGTCGCTCAAGAACGAACCGGCTCTCACCTACAAGCGCGAATATGACCGCGACCTGATGTATGCCTATCGCAACCACCCCTCGGTCATCGTGTGGGAGTCCAACAACGGACTGGCCTATGAGGGCGAGAAATACCTGCCCAGTTACACCCGCGAAATAGCCGAGCAGGTAGATTTCATCGCTCCACGCATTGTGCTCAACCGCGACGGATTTCCACCACAGTGGGATAAGAAGAATAACATCGTTGTGGGTTATACCAACCGATATGAAAAGCAAGCGGGTTATCCGTCGCTCAACACCGAGGTCTATGGTACCAACTGGAGTGGTAAACCCAGCTGGTGTATCGCCCGCGACGATTATGAGAATGAGAAACGTTTTGCACAATTCTATGTGCAGAACTATCTCGACGACCTTCACCATCAGGCTGCCGGATGGATCCACTGGATGCTGGCCGAGACCTATGGCGAGGGCTACACTATCTACCTGAACGGCCGTCGCAACCAGAAAAGCCTGGGCTCTTGCGCCATGGACGGCAACCGCTTCCCCAAACTCATCTACCGCATCTACGAGAAAGCCTTGTGGGTACCCTTCGACAAACGGCCTGGAGTGGCGTTGCAGAGTCACTGGAATTACAGCGGAGTGCAGGATGTGGACGCTTGGAGCAATTGCCCCCAGGTGGAGTTGTTGCTCAATGGCGTGTCGCAAGGAATTGTGACTCCCGACCCGGCTACGCGGCGCTGCACCTGGCCGGGAATCAGTTGGCAGGCGGGCGAGCTTCGAGCCGTGGGGCTTGACGAGCGGCGAAGGCCTGTGTGCGAAGAAAGTGTTCACTCAGCCGGTCCACCGCATCATATCCGAGTCACCATAGAGCCTCTTGGAGCAAAGACCAGCGGCAAGCCCTTCACGCTTCGCGCCAATGCCTCCGATGCTTTCGTCGTAACGGCCACCATCGTTGATGAGCAGGGGCACTGGTGCCCCTTGGCAAGCAATGTGCTCCACTTCGACGTGCAGGGCCAGGGCGTGTATAAGGGTTCCTATAATTTTTATGTAACCGAGGGTAGGCCGCTATCGTATCATGCCCCCGGCGACCATGAGTTGCAAGCCGAGGGCGGCTTGATGCGTGCGGCTGTGCGCACCACCTTCAAGGCGGGCGACATCACAGTGCGCGTGTCATCACCGGGACTCATCGCCGGCGAGGCCTCTATCACCTCCACCTCTTGTAAATGAAACATCTAGAATATGAAAAAAACAAGATTACGTAAAACGGCTTTTTCAATGTTGGCAGGCGCTGCTCTGTCGATGCATGCTGCCGTCACATTGCCTGCTTATTTAAGCGACAACATGGTCGTTCAACAGCAATCTAACTTGAAAATTTCTGGTCGCAGCAACCGCGCCGGCCAGGTGCAGGTGCGTGCCAGTTGGAGCAAAAAGGTGTTCACCGTGCCCATTGCAGCCGACGGTACGTTTGCTGTGAGTGTGCCCACGCCCAAAGCCGGAGGCCCGTTCCAGGTCAGCATCAACGATGGTGACGAGCTGTTGCTCAAGAATGTGCTTTCAGGCGAAGTGTGGTTTTGCTCGGGACAGAGCAACATGGAGATGCCCGTCAAAGGCTGGGGACAAGTAAAGAATTTCGAGCAGGAGCTGGCTTCGGCCAGTCACAGCGACATACGCTTGCTGCAATCGCGGCATGTGACATCACTGGTGCCTCAAAACGAGCCGCAAGTGAATGGTGGCGGCTGGGCGGTGTGCTCGGCGGCAACGGTAGAGAATTTCTCGGCCGTGGCCTATTTCTTTGCTCGCCAGTTGAGCCAGCAACTGCATGTGCCGATAGGTGTAATCGACAGTTCGTGGGGCGGCACTCCCGCCGAGGCATGGACCAGTGCCACCACCCTCACCGGTGTCATCGAGCACCAGCGCAATGCGCAGGCCATTCTAGCCGCCGGAGGCAATCGCGAAATCTTGTGCCAAAAATATGAACAAGACGTGCGCGACTGGCAGGCAGCCTACGACCGCGCCGATGCCGGAATGCAAGGCGGCAAGCCGTTATGGGTCGATGCCGAGCAGACGGGGACAGAGTGGAACACGATGCGCTTGCCCAATGCTTGGGAATGGTGCGGCCTGAAGGAGTTCGACGGCATCGTGTGGTTTCAGAAAGTGGTCGAACTGCCCGAGCGGTGGGCCGGAAAAGAACTCACACTCAAGGTGGGTAAGGTTGACGACATGGACATCACCTGGTTCAATGGCCAGCAAGTGGGCGAAACCGATGGCTATTGGATCGTGCGCGAATATAAAGTGCCTGCCTCGCTGGTCAAGGCCGGCAAAGCCATTATCACCGTCAAGGTGAAGGACGGGAGCGGTCTGGGTGGCATCTGTGGTGATGCCGGCGACCTGTCGCTGGGCATCGGCAGCGATGTGATTTCGCTAGCGGGCGACTGGCGTTGGCACAAGGGCGTGGCGCTCGACGAGCTGCCCTACCGTGCCATTCATCCCGATCATCAGAATTACCCGGCCAATCTGTATAACGCCATGGTGCATCCATTCCGCGACTTTGCCGTGCGCGGTGTCATCTGGTATCAGGGCGAGGAAAATGCTTCGCGCTGGGAAGGTTACACACCCTTGTTCCAAGCGCTCATCCACGACTGGCGGCACACCTGGCACAATGCCTCGATGCCGTTCTACTTCGTGCAGCTGGCCGGTTGGCAAGAAAGTGCGCCGGTGCAGCCGGCTTCGGCCTGGGCACACCTGCGCGAGGCTCAGGCTCGTGCCCTGTCGCTCGATCACACAGGCATGGCGGTGGCTATCGACATCGGTGAGGCCTACGATATCCATCCCAAGAACAAGCAGGAAGTAGGTCGCCGGCTGGCGCTTGCAGCCCTGTCGGACACCTATGGCAAGGGGAAGTACCAAGTGCCGCAGTGCATCGGACACCAAGTGGAGGGTAATCGAGTGATGCTCACGTTCAACCAGCCTATCACCATCGATGGCGATAAGCCCCTAGGTCTGGTGGTGGCCGGTCCCGACATGGTGTTTCACGAAGCGCAAGCCATCGTGCGAAATCAGCGACTGGAAGTGTGGTCGCCGCAGGTGACCATGCCAGTAGCCGTGAGATATGCCTGGGGAAATAATCCACCCAACAATCTGCGTGGCCGCGACGGCTTGCCCGTGGCTCCATTCCGCACCGACTCCTATCGGTAGTCGAAGTGCTCGGCTCAATCCATCCTGAAGTTGAGAGGCTGGCAGATTGTTCCAAATTGTCATTTTTTGAAACAATCGTGTTATTATATCTAATGTTCCTGCTCTACTTTTGCAAGCGAGAACAATGAGAAAAAAAATGAGTTAAACATTTAATAATTAATTGCATGAAAAAGAACTTTACTTTTCTGCTGGGCTTGGCCGCGCTGATGATGCCATCGGCTGCATGGGCCGGCGACCTGGTGATTCCCTGTAATGAGAACAGTGGAGTCGTCATTGAGAACAGTGGTGTTTTTGATCGTCTGAATCAGAACATCGGTAACACCAGTGCCGACACTCGCGTTTATCTGGGCGAGGTGGACTTCGGCAGTGGCAACAACTATCAGGCCACCAGCATCGTGCTGGGCAACGGCTGGTATGTAGACGGCTGGGCAATCCTGCACGCAGGTGACACGTATGAAAATTCTGTGCCCTTCACCCAGATGGGTATCAACGAGACTGGCGGTTATCAGCACTATCAGGTGTTTGGTGCCAATATGGCCTACAATGCCGTAGATCCTGCTGAGCTTTCGGGTGGTGGTCCCGCCATCGAAGGCATCACCTTCAGCCAGCCTACAGGCAAGAAGAAAGTGTGGCTCACCTTTGTGGGTGGTGCCGGCAACATTCGCTCGGTCACCTTCCGCGAGCAAGCCCTGCAGCCCACCGACTTTGTGAACGTAGAGGGCGACTGGGACAGCGGCATCCGTCTGCTCAATCCCAACGAGAAACCCGGTTATGAGCTGATTTCGACCAAGGTCTATTCTATCGACTCTGAGCCTGCTGTGCCCATCGGTGAGGGAACCGACTTCCCCGACACCCGCATCGACACCTCGGCTAATGCTCAAAACGCTTGGGGCTGGACCCACGAAGGCTTTATCGCCGACTATGGAACCATCGACTTCGGCAATGGCAAGTTCAAACAGATTATTCTGTACATGACCCACTGGGGTGCCAACATCTATGACTACCTGGAGTTCTATCTGGACGAGGTGACCGAGTCTAAGAAGTTCCTCACCGTGTGGTCGGGTCTGGACCTGGCCAACAATGGCCCGTATCCTTTCGCCAAGAATCTGCCGGTGATTACCGGTCGGCACAAGGTGCTGGTGAAGTGGATTGGTGGTAGCACCAACCTGCAGGCTGTGGAATTCTGCGAGCAGCAGTTGTGGCCGTTGCACGTGGATTGCGGTGTTGAGCTCGAAGACGTGGAGCCTTCGCCCGAAGCCTTCCATTTCACATTTGAGAATTGTCCCGAAGGCCAAGGTAATCCTTGGGGCTATGAGGTGAAGTGCAAGGGGCGGTATGAAGCTGCCGGCAACATTGGTTACACCGGCAACGGTACAGTGATCGACTTCTATGGCGACGGCGACGGCGTGGACTTCGGTAACGGAGGCTGGAAGCGCATCATCGTGAACCACTCGAGCGAACCCTCATGGATTGGAACCGTAGACGTGTCTAACTTCTCGTTCTACATCGACCTGGATCCCGACTTCATCTACACACCCGAAGACTGGGAGCAGAACCTGCCCGCCATTCTCGAGGGTCACGAGCCCGTGGCTGTGGTGCGTCTGCAAGGAACAGGGGCCTGGAGTGTGCGCAAGCGCACCGCCGGTGAATTCCTGGTGAACGTGACCGGCAAGCACGACCTGTTCATGGTCTACAACACGCCTAACAGCAGCACCGGTGCCAACGTGTTCGACATCTGGCTGGATCCCGTGGGTGCAGCTCCCCAGCTGCCCGTGGGCGACGTGGACGGTGATGGCAAGGTGGATGTTTCCGACGTGAACGCCGTGATCAACATCATCCTCAAGACCAAAGACACGACCGACTTCGTGGGCAATCCCGATGTGGACGGCGATGGCAAGGTGGATGTTTCCGACGTGAATGCTATCATCAACATCATCTTGAAAGTGTGAACTAAAAAGCTATTTCTAACTTGAACTCGAATTGCGCAAGCGCCCCCATTTGTCGGGTGCTTGCGTGATTTATTTAGTGGCTATGGGCTGTGGGCTATGGGCTGCATGATTCATAATCAATAAAAGAAGGAGGAACAGAAATGAAACGAGTATTATTGGTGATAGTGCTACAGGCTGTGATGGCGGTGAGTGCCTCGGCGGCCACTACAGTAATCAGGCTCGACCATCAGCACCAGGTGATTACAGGCTTTGGCGCGTCGGATTGCTGGTTGGGCGACTACGTGGGACGCTATTTCTCGGGCACGATGAAAGAACGGGCCGCAAAATTGCTCTTTGCCCGCACGTTTAACCGTGGTGGCAGTCCCGAAGGCATCGGGCTGAGCACCTGGCGTGTGAACCTGGGTGCCGGTAGCGACACGCAGGGCGACGACAGCAACATCAGCGACCCCACGCGCCGCGCCGAGTGCTTCCTGAATGCCGATGGCGTCACCTACGACTGGTCGCGCGCCGCCGGGCAGCAATATTTCATGCAGAAGGCGCTGGGCTATGGTGTGGAAGAAATGGTGCTTTTCTCCAATTCAGCTCCCATCTATTACACGGCCAACGGCAAGGCTTGCCGCACCTCGCTGCTGCCTTGGGGTGCCAACCTGCGCGATGATGCCTACGACGACTTTGCCACCTACATGGCCACTGTGGCGCGCCATTTTGTAGACTTGGGCTATCCCATTGCTTATATTTCGCCCGTCAACGAGCCGCAATATGAATGGACCGGCGGCCAGGAAGGCACACCCTGGTATAATACCGAGGTGGCGCGCCTGGTCGGGGAACTCGATGCGGCCCTCACCGCCAAGGCGCTCTCAACCAAGATTCTTATCCCCGAGGCCGGAAAGTGGACCTACCTCACCGACCGCAACAGTGTGCTCACCGACTGGGGCTATGATCAGATTGACCAGTTTTTCAATCCGGCCAATGCCGGCACCTATGTGGGAAACCTGGCGCATGTGGCACAGGCGGTGGCCGGGCACAGCTACTGGACCTTCCGCACCAATAATGAACTCACTTCCACCCGCAGTGCCGTGGCCACCGCCGCCGCAGCGCGCTCGCTGCAGGTGTTCCAGTCCGAGTGGAGCATGCTCGACGAGCCGCCCACCGCTGGTGCCGGATTCCCGGCCAGGGGCTACGACGAGGCCACCTACATGGACATTGCCCTCTATATGGGCAAGGTGATTTATTGCGACATGGTCTATGCCGATGCCTCGTCGTGGAGCTACTGGACAGCTTTTGCCCAAGAGCAGTGGGGACAGAAAAACCGTTTCTATCTGCTGCGCGTTATCGCTAATGGTGATGCCGGACCCGAGAGTTACGGCGACCTGCACAGCGGTGGCACCATCGTGGACAGCCGCAACCTGTGGGTGCTGGGCAACTACTCGCGCTTCGTGAGGCCGGGTTACCGCCGCGTGCAGGTGGAGGGTGCCAGCGACTTGAACGGACTCATGGCCTCGGCCTACGTGTCGCCGGCCGGCGACGAGGTGGTGGCGGTCTATGTGAACATGGGCAGTGCTGCGGCCACGGTCTCACTGCAGGCCGACGCCGCCGATGGTCGCGCGATTTCCACCATCAAGAAATACACCACCAGCGAGTCGCTGGCCTTGCACTTCGACAGCAGCTTGCCCACCGATTATGCCGGCGGCGACGTGGAGATTCCCGCGCGATCGGTAGTGACGCTGGTGATGGGACTGGCCGCAGAGCATAGTCACGTGCGTGGCGACCTCAACGCCGACGGCAAGGTGGATGTTTCCGACGTGAACGCGGCCATCAACATCATTTTGGGCGCAACGGCAAGCGTCGAGCTGCAAGCCGCCGGTGATGTGACGGGCGACGGCAAAGTGGATGTTTCCGACGTGAACGCCATCATCAACATCATTCTATTTAATGAACAATGAATAATTAATAATGAATAATGAACAATGAACGATGTGCCGCAGCGCGACGTACTCGAGAATCACTGCAGCAGTAACAAATTGACAAAATCAACGACGGCTTAAAACGTCCGACCAAAAATCTAGGTGCTGCTTGCACGATTCATAATCAAGAAAAGAAAGAGAAACAGAAATGAAAATTGGGTCAAGTGAATCAAAAGCAATCAATCAGATTGAGTGTTATGATAATGATTTGTGTTTTGGCGTTTCCCGCCCGGGCTGAGCCAAGCAACTAGGCCGGGCGGGATAGCTTTTTTGCATAGCGTTTCGCCAAACAGGCGCTGTTCTGGCCTTGTGCGGGTGGCTGCCGCTGTGCACGGGTGGCGTGGCGGTGGATATTTTCTATTTTTTGACACGATTGTTTTATTTGGTTAGAATAATCGCAAGTACTTTTGCCCCAGATGTTTTTATATTGTTTTTTATTAACTAAAAATCACTGAACATGAAAAAGTTTTTTACTCTATTGGCCGCTGCGGCAGCGATGACGCTCACCGCAGGAGCCGAGACTGTGACCTTCCAGATGGGAGCTAACGACGGTGCCGTGATTCTGCAGGACGGCAAGTTCAATCCGCTGGGTTCGTTCATTGGCAACACCGGCACCAACACCATCATCGAGGTGGGTGAGGTGGATTTCGCCACAGGCGATGCCTACAAGGCTGTGAGCATCCGTTACGCCAACGGATGGAGCAATGGCGGCAAGGCCATCATCTCGGTGGGTGCTGATGCCGACAACAGAACCGAGATTGCCCGCATGGACTTGATCAACTGGAACGACAGTTACACCAACTTCCGCTCGCTGGGTGTCAACCTGGGTGATGTGCTTCCCACGGGTGTGCAGAAGGTGTATCTCACCTTTGAGGATCGTGCCGGTAACATTCAGGATGTGCGCTTCTATAGTGAGGCCTTCACTGCCGACCAATTTGAGAACGGATCGCTGCTCAAGGAACCATGCAACCAGGCCGGTTATGACCAGATGGCTACAGTGCTCGACATCAATAACTCGAAACTGGTGTATTCCAGCAGCTCAGACACCCGCATCGACAATGGGTCGTGGGGCTGGACCGGCGAGGGTGTCGTGGTGAAATATGGCGACCTGGACTTCGGCAGCGGCGACTACAAGCAGGTGGTGCTTGAGCTGGCCTCGCACTGGCAGGGCGACCAGAAGGACCACAGCGTGGACGTGTATATTGACGACTACAACAACGATGCCAACAAGATTGCCAATGTGTGGACCGGTATCGATGTGAAGGCCAAACTCTATCTGGCTCGCAACATCGAGGCCATCAGTGGCACGCACACGGTGTACCTGAAGTGGCACGGCGGCAGCGCCAACATTGCCAATGTGCACTTTGTGAAAGACTGCCTCTATTCACTGGGCAACATCGTTGATCCTGTGGTGCTGAATCCCATCAACGAAACTCCCAGTGAGAACGCATCGCGCTACTCGTTCCGCGACGGTATGAAGAATAGCGAAGAGGCTGTGTATGTGGGTCGCGACAGTGGTCGCACCACCATCTTGAACCAGGGCCAGTGGGAAGGCAACAACGTGGGTTACACCGGTGGCCACACCGTGCTCAAGATTACCGATGTGGACTTCGAGGACGGACGCTTCAACGAGATTCTGGTGACTCATGCCACCGGCAGCAGCTGGCTGGGTTACGTGAACGATGCCAACTTCAAGTTCTATATCGACCTGAACGAGGAAGGAGTTGACTGGGGCAATGCTCAAGCGGCCTTTGCCGATGTTGAGCCCATCGCCACAGTGTGGATGCAAGCTACTGGCGGATGGGGCAACGAGTACACCACCAAGGGCGACCTGAGCCAGGTGACCGGTGTTCACAACCTCTACATCATCTATACTGCCAGCGACGGTGCCAACGTGAAGGACATCTATCTGGATGGTCCCGCTCCCGCAGTGAAGAGCGCTATCAACTTCAATGCCGAGATGGAGAACGCTACCGTTGAGGTGCTGGTGGTCGGTGAGGCTATCGAGAGCGGTGCCGAAGTGGCCGAGGGCACTGAGGTGACTGTGGTGGTGACTCCCGCCGACGGCTACAAGGTGGCTGGCGTGACTGTGGAAACTGCTGCTCCCAGCACTGCTGCAGGCGCACCCCGCCGTGCCGCTGTGGATGTGGAAGAGGCCGGTAACAACACCTACACCTTCGTGATGCCCGCCGAGGCCGTGACGGTGAATGTGGAAGTTGAGGAATCCGTTGTCACTGCCGTTACCGACATCAACGTGGCCAATAGTGCCGCTGTGAAGTATGTCAACGCACAGGGCCAGGTGAGCGATCGTCCGTTCCAGGGCATCAACATCGTGATCGAAGGTAACAAGGCATATAAGATTGTGAAGTAATGGTCACATTCTATTATTAGGTTATTCTTTTGAATCAGGGCTTGTCTCCAGTGAGGCAGGCCCTTTTTTGTTATCTTTTGAAACGAGCGTGTTATTTCGTGCTGAGAGATTGTGGTAATTTTGCAGCCGTAATATAATATGTGTAACTAAATGAAACGACTACGATTAGCCGGTGTAATGATGTTTGCGCTCATGGCCTCGATGGCATGGGGGCAGTATTACCCGTTCAACAACGCCAACCTGAGCGAGCAGCGACGTCTGCAAGACCTTGTTGAGCGTCTCACGCTAGAAGAAAAGCTATCATTGCTACGACACAACCAGCCCGCCATTCAGCGGCTGGGACTACCCAAATATTACTTTGGCAACGAAGCGCTGCACGGCGTGTGCCGTCCGGGTCGCTTCACGGTGTTTCCGCAAGCCATCGGCCTGGCCAGCATGTGGAACACGCCGCTCATGCTGCAGGTGGCCACCGCCATCAGCGATGAGGCCCGTGGTCGCTGGACCGAACTGGGCTGGGGCAGTAAGCAGCACGACAGTGCCAGCGACCTGCTCTCGTTTTTCTCACCCACGGTGAACATGGCGCGTGATCCCCGCTGGGGCCGCACGCCCGAGACCTACGGCGAGGACCCCTATCTCACGGCACAGACCGGTGTGGCCTTTGTGCGCGGCATGCAGGGCGACAACGACCGCTATGTGAAGGTGGGTGCCACGGTGAAGCATTTTGTAGCCAACAATATTGAGGAAAACCGCTCGGGAATCAGTTCGCAAGTGAGCGAGCGCGACCTGCGCGAGTATTATTTCGTGCCCTACGAGATGGCCGTGAAAAAAGCACGGGTGCAGAGCGTGATGAGTGCCTACAACGCGCTCAACGGCGTGCCCTGCTCGGCCAACCGCTGGCTGCTCACCGACGTGCTGCGCGGCGACTGGGGCTTCGACGGCTACGTGGTGAGCGACTGCAGCGCGCTCAGTTACGACTACGAGCACCATCACTATGTGTCGTCCTACGAGGAGTCGGCTCGCGCCAGCATCAACGCCGGGCTGGACCTGGAGTGCGGTGACCATGTCTATGGCTCGCCACTGCGCAATGCCTACAACTCGGGCATGGTAACAAAAGCTCAAATCGACTCGGCCGTGTATCGCGTCATGCGCTTGCGCTTGCGCCTAGGCTTGCTCGACCGCAACAACCAGAGCCCCTACAACAATATTCCGGCCAGCGTGGTGGGCTGCTCTGAGCACCAGGAACTGGCTGCCGAGGCCGCTCGCCAGAGCATTGTGCTCATGCAGAACAACGGCATTTTGCCCCTGGACTTGAGTCAGGTCAATTCCATTGCCGTGGTGGGGCCCAATGCGGCTCGCCACGAGTATGGCGACTACAGCGGCACACCGCTCAACGAGCCGGTGTCGGTGCTCGAGGGACTCATCAAAGCCACCGAGAATACGGGCGTGCAAATCAACCACGCTCCCTGGGTAGGCAATAACTCGTCGTATGGCCTGGTGAACTCCGACTACTTCACCGACGGCATCCTGATGGAATATTTCGACAATGCCGACCTCAGCGGGCAACCATACGCCACGACAAAGACCGACTTCGTCTATTTCGACCCTGCCAACCAACCGCCCAACCCCATGGTGCCCAGCGCGCCCATGTCGATTCGCTGGAGTGGCGATTTTGTGGCCCCGGCCACAGGACGCTACCTGTTCTCGGTCACCAGCGACGATGGCTGCCGCCTGAAAGTGAACGACAATGTGATTATCGACAAATGGGTGGTTCGTGCTTCGACAACCGACTATACTAGCACCATTATGCGCGAGGGAGAAACCTACCACATCGTGTTTGAATACTTCGACAATGGAGGAGAAGCCGAGGCTACACTGCGCTGGCGCATGCCCTCGACGGTGACATCCGATCCGCTCGATGCCTACGGCAATGCCGGCAAGATGATCCGCCAGAGCGACCTCACCATAGCCGTGATGGGTATCAACAAAAACTACGAGCGTGAAGGGCAGGACCGCAGCGCGATAGAATTGCCCACCGAGCAGCAAGAGTTTCTGCAGCGGGCCTATGAAGCCAACCCCAATCTGGTGGTGGTGATGGTGGCCGGCAGTCCGCTCTCCAGTGCCTGGGTCAAGGAAAATGTGCCGGCGATGCTCTATGCCTGGTATCCGGGAGAGCAGGGCGGCACTGCAGTGGCCGATGTGTTGCTGGGCAACTACAATCCGGCAGGCCGTCTGCCCATGACGTTCTATAACTCCACCGCCGAGTTGCCTGCCTTCGATGACTATGACATCACCAATGGTCGCACCTATATGTATTATAGAGGCGAGCCGTTGTACCCATTCGGCCACGGATTGAGCTACACCACATTCCGCTACTCGGGACTGCGTGTGTCCGTTGAGAACGAGGTGATGCACCTCTCGTTCGATGTGCGCAATGTGGGCCGCACCGATGGCGACGAGGTTCCACAGGTCTATGTGCAATTCCCCTCGCTGCCACGGCCGCTTCCCGTCAAGCAACTGCATGCCTTCGAGCGCGTGTCGGTTCCGGCGGGGACCACACAACACCTCGAATTCCAGATTCCACTGAGCGAGCTGCGCTTGTGGGACGATGACCGCAAAGCGTTCTTCACCCCCGAGGGTATGTATACGGTGATGGTGGGTGCGTCATCGGCCGACATACGCTTGCAGCAGATGGTGCAGGTGGGCGATGCTCCGCTCATCACCGCTGTAGGCGATGTGGAGATGGATGGCGTGAACGTGCGCACCATGGATTGCGCCGTTGAAGTGTCGTCGTTGCTGCAACCCGTGGATGTGCGCGTGTTTAACACCGACGGCCGCCTGGTGACTACTGCAGTGCAGGTGCAAGGCGCTCACCGCATGGAACTGAATCGAGGATTCTATCTGATAGAAGTGGCGCGGGCCGGAGTGCGGCGCACCTACAAGGTTTTGATCAAATAAATAAAACATAAGAATATGAAAAAATTGACAATGTGCCTGGCATGTGTGGTGATGGTCATGATGGCCTTCAGCGCCCGTGCCGTCGAGTGGCAAATGAAGCAGGGACCCATGATGACCCCGTGGAGCGAGACATTGAACCCCGACAACGTGTTGCCCGAGTATCCGCGTCCGCAGATGGTGCGCGAGTCGTGGCTGAACCTGAATGGCGTGTGGGATTTGCGCAAAGGCGTGAAAGACGAGCCCTACAGTTCGTCCTTTGCCTACGACAAGAAAATTCTGGTGCCGTTTCCCATCGAGAGTGCGCTCTCGGGCGTGATGGAAAAGAGCGATGAGCAGATTTACTGGTACCGCCGCACATTCACCCTGCCGGCCGAAATGAAAGGCAAAAACGTGCTGCTGCACTTTGGTGCCGTAGACTGGGAGACTGTGGTCTATGTCAACGGGCAGAATGTGGGTCACCACACGGGTGGATACGACCCCTTCTGTTTCGACATCACCAGTGCCCTCAAGTCGAGTGGCGACCAAGAAGTGGTGGTCTATATCTACGACAATACCGGCGTTCAGGGCCAGCCCACCGGTAAGCAGTCGAAAAATCCGTCCATCTGTTGGTACACGGCCGTGAGCGGCATCTGGCAGACGGTGTGGATTGAATCGGTGTCGAGTGCCTATGTGCAGCAATTGGAAATGGAACCCTGCCTGGACCGCAAGTGGCTCAGCATCAAAGCTACCACCAATGTGACCGATGGTGTCACTCTCCAAGCACAGGTGACCGATGCCGATGGCCATGTGGTGGCAACCGGTAGCGGCACACCCGGTACGGTGTTCCGTCTGACCCTGGAGGGTGACGTGCGCACCTGGTCGCCGGCCGACCCCTATCTCTATGACGTGAAAGTGAAGGTGCTCAAGGGCGGCAACACTACCGACGAGGTGAAAAGCTACTGCGGTATGCGCAAGATAGAAGTGAAAAAGGATGCCAACAACATTCCGCGCATCTATCTCAATGGCGAACAAATCTTCCAGATGGGCCCGCTGGACCAGGGATGGTGGCCCGATGGCTTATATATGCCTGCCAGCGATGAGGCTTTCTGGTTTGATGTCAAGGCGATGAAAGACTTGGGATTCAACATGGTGCGCAAGCACATCAAGATAGAACCTGCGCGCTGGTACTACTGGTGCGACAAGTTGGGATTGCTGGTGTGGCAAGACCTGCCCAGCCCCAATCTGCCCCAGGGCAGCGAAGACTTTGCCAAGGCCAACTTTGAGCAAGAAGTGGACCACATCATCCCGGCCATCAAGAATTTCCCCAGCATTGTGCACTGGGTGGTGTTCAACGAAGGTTGGGGCCAGTTTGACACCGATCGCATGACGCGCCACGTAGACGGTCTCGTGAACTCGCTCACGCCGTCGCGCTACGGCAAGCCGTCGCTCATTTGCTGTGCCAGTGGCTGGACCGATAGTGAGGTGGGCAACATCATCGACACCCACAGCTATCCCAGTCCCAGTTGTCCGCAAAACGCCAACCGCGCTGCCGTGTGTGGCGAGTATGGCGGCATCACCTTGAAGGTGCCCGGCCACATCTGGCCCGGCGGTGACTTCCAGTACACCGTAGTAGAGTCGGCCACCGACTTCACTACGTTCTTTAACGGCCTGTGCGACAAGATTAAGGATTTGTATCTCGTAGGCCTGAATGCGGCTGTTTACACGCAGCTGAGCGATGTGGAGATTGAGAAGAACGGCTTCTACACCTACGACCGCCGCATCCTCAAGCCCTATGCGCCCTATACGGCCATTCGCAACAAGATTCAGGAGTGCATTGACCTTCCTCACAGCACCACCATGCTCAAACCCATCCTTTCCACGGCACTTACGCACAAATACACTTGGCGTTATACCACCGCGCCCGACGTGCCCCGCCATTGGAGCGATGTGGACTTCGACGACAGCGGCTGGAGCCAGGGAAAGGCTGCATTTGCCCGAAACCTGGGCAGTAACTGGAATGCCATCGTGGGTACCGACTGGAACACGAACCAAATTCACATGCGCCGCTGGTTCAAGTTGGGCGACATTACCCCCGAAAACATTGCTAAGCTGCGCTTCATGATTTTCCACGACGACGATGTGGAAATCTATATCAATGGTGTGTGGGCCGCCACAGAGAGCGGTTGGACCAACAGTTATGTGCCCCTCGACATCAGTGCCGAGGCCAAGGCCGCATTGCGCCCAGGCCAGTGGAACCTGATAGCCCTTGCCGGCAAGCAAGGCTCGGGTGGACAAGTGATGGACGTGGGTCTGACGGTGTTTACCGAAGAAGACTTTGACTATACCGAAGACTACAGCGAGCGCACCGACGCGCCCAGCAGTGCCAGTGCCACCCCCGGAACGGCTGTGCAACCCAAGTTTGTGCGCGTGGCTCAGCCCGTTCCAGCCGAGCCGCGTCAGAACGGCGTCAATCCCGGCCAGTTTGTTCACACTGCCGACCGCAGCAATGTGGCTTGGGGTGATGCCGACGGCGATGGCCGTTGGGAACTGGTGTATTCAGGCTTCAATGTGCATCAGTCGGGTGGTAGTCAGGTTTCGTTACTCTATAGATTGGCCGACGACAATACCTTTCGTCGCGAGACAAGCCCTTTTGCGGTAACGTTCTACGCCTGCCCGGTGTGGATCGACTATGACAACGATGGTCTTCTTGACTTGTTTGTGCCAGGATTGGCAAAAAAAAATCTCACCAGCCCCTCCGATGTTGTAGCACGCTTGTATCACAACTTGGGCGGCATGCAATTTGAAGAGGTTAATGCCGATGCCGCTATGGGCCTGGCTCCTATCTATAACGACACCGATGGCGGTCGTGGCCGTCACTGGGTGAGCGTGGGCGATTATGACTGTGATGGCTGGACCGACATCGTGGTGTGTGGCCGCGAAGCCTACCTCAACGGTGAGGGCCTGCTGGCCACCGACCGCCGAGTAGTGCGCCTGTACCGCAACGATGGTGGAAAACGATTTGTGTTGCAAGCTACTCCGCTTGATGGAAATAGCCCGTTTGCCGAACTGGCGCGTGGCTCGGTCAACTTTGCCGACATGGACAGCGACGGCTGGCTCGACATCGTGGCATCGGGCTACGAAGCCAACCGCGGTGCCCTTTACATCTACTGGAACAATGGCGACGGCACGTTCTCCTCTACGGTTACCGGCTATCAAGGGTCGTATGATGCGTGCACCGTGCCTGCCGACTTTGATGCCGATGGCCGCATGGACATTTTGGTGACCGGTTTCTCACCCTATAAGGGGGGCAACGACAAGGCGGTGTTTATCTATCGCAACACCGGTAACCGCAACTTTGCCATGCTCAACGATAATTATTGCGGCTTTGAAGGTGTGGATGGCGCCACTCCGGCTGTGGCCGACGTGAACCACGACGGCCTGCCCGACATTTTGCTGGGCGGCCACGGACAGGAGCACGAAATCACCACCTGGCTGTATCTGAATCGTGGCGACATGGCTTTTGAAGCCTACGGCGCATATTATAACGACCCGTTTGGCAAACTGTTTGCCTTCGACCGCATCAGTCATGGCAACAACCACTTGATTGATTATGACGGCGACGGCTTCTTGGATGCTTGGAGCATGGGTTGGGCACAAGCCGGCGTGTGCAGTAATGGCTGCTCAGCGATGCTCTATCACAACGAGTCGGCTTCGCTGGGGCAGGCACCCAATGCAGCACCCACCATGCCGCAGGGGCTAGAGGCCAGTTACGACGAAAAGACGAAGATGCTGCATTTCTCATGGCTACCTTCAACCGACGATGCCACCCCGCAAGCTGCGCTCTACTATAACGTGTGGGTGCGGGTCGAGGGGTCGACCACGGTGTATATGACTGTGCCGGCCGACCTGAGTAGCGGTCGCTTGCGTGTGGCCGATTATTCGTGTCAGCTCACCACCACGGGTTTCAGCTTGCGCGTGAATAAGCCTGCGGCAGCCTATCAGTGGGGCGTGCAGGCCATCGATGGCGGTAAGCAGGCCAGCCCATTTGCCACAGGCCGTGTCGAAGTCGTTTCCGGCCTGCGTGGCGATGTGAATGGCGATGGCAAGGTGGATGTGGAAGACGTGAACGCGGCCATCAACATCGTGCTCAAGCTGAAGACTGCCGCCGACTACCCAGGCAGTGCCGACCTTGACGGCAACGGCAAGGTGGACGTTGAAGATGTGAACGCCATCATCAACATCATGCTCAAGCTGTGATACAAGTGTGGCGCGATGCATAGTGCCTCGCCACATCAGTTCTCAGTTCTGGCGGATTTGCAATCCGCCAGGGCTTAACGGGGGATTTGTAATCCCCGTGCCGGCACGGCACAGAGGTAGCCCTCAAGGGCTAGTGGATTTGCAATCCAGCCGAATGAGGTGACCAATGATAAAGGTTCGAGCCGCACATTCCGTTTGGATCTATAATATTTGAATTTTGGTTATATTTGAAAGGTGCGGTCATTTCCCTGTAAGCCGCGCCTTTTTGCAGTTAATTGGCGGCCGGAAAATGTCCATGCTGCTTAAAAACAAAGAAAATGAAAAGTTTGATTACTCTCATGCTGGCCTTGTTCCATGTTGTGACGGCTATGGCCGTGGTGGGCGAGTCGCTGTTGCTGCCGGGCGATTATCCCGACCCGTCGATTATTCGTGATGGCGATGACTACTACATGACCCATTCACCATTTTGCTATATGCCCGGATTTCTCATTTGGCATTCAACCGACTTGCGGCACTGGGAGCCACTGTGTCGCGCTTTGCCCGAGACCAATGGCGACCTTTGGGCCCCCGACTTGGTGAAGTGCAATGGTAGATACTATATTTATTATCCGGCAGGCGGCAGTAACTATGTGCTGCACGCCGACAGCATCACCGGCCCGTGGCAGGGACCTATAGATTTGCACATTGGCGGCATCGACCCCGGCCACATCCAGGCCGCCGACGGCACTCGCTACTTGTATACCAGTGGAGGCAATGTGGTGCAACTGGCTGCCGACGGCCTTTCTACGGTGGGAGAGGTGCGTCATGTGTATGACGGCTGGCAGTATCCCCAAGACTGGGCGACAGAGTGTTTCTGCCTGGAGGCTCCCAAACTCACTTATCGCGATGGCTGGTTCTACCTGACTTCGGCACAAGGCGGAACGGCCGGTCCTGCCACGAGCCACATGGTGGTCACGGCCCGCTCCAGGTCGCCTTGGGGACCCTGGGAGAACTCGCCCTACAATCCCATTGTGCATACCACCGACAGTGGCGACACCTGGTGGTCGCGCGGACACGGCACCATCTTCGACGACACAGCCGGGCAGTGGTGGATGGTGTATCATGCCTATCGCAAGGACTACCACACCATGGGTCGCCAGACACTCATCGTGCCCATCGAGTGGACACCCGACGGCTGGTTCCGTGTCACCGACCGCTCGTGCGAACCTTTCACTGCGCAGCGGCCCGATCCCAGTGATAACTTTAAATCGGGTCACCTGGGGTGGCAGTGGATGTTCTGGAAAGAATATGCCCCACAGGCATTGCACTGGGGCAAAGCCGCGCTCGACATCGACGGCAAGGGCAGTGACAGCACCGACGGCCGGCTGCTGCTTGTGAATGTTCCCGACACGTGCTATGAAGTGACCGTGGACGTGATGCCCGGCAGCGGTGCCACTGCCGGACTGGTGCTTTACTATAACGAGAAAGCGCACGCCGGCATCACCATGAGCGGGCGCGATGTGGCTATTGTGTTCAATGGAGCCACGGTGAGCCGTCACCGCTTGCCGCGCTATCGCCGGTGTGCACTGCGCATCAGTGGCGAGCGTGGTCGTGCCTTGATGGCGGTGAGCACCGACAACCGTAAGACTTGGCAGGTGATTACCGACGGGCTCGACGTGTCGTCGTTGCACCACAACCGCTATGGCCAGTTCATTTCGTTGCGTGTGGCTCTTCTTGCGACCGGTGCAGCGCGCAGCCGTTTTGCGCGTTTTGGCTATCGGGCATTATGAGAGTTGCCTCGGCGACAGCGCGTGGGGGGGGACAAGAAGGGCTTCAAACCCTACCATAATAGGTAGTTTTTTGTAAAATTCAATAAATTTGCTTGTTTGATTATTTGATTTGATATAAATTTGCAACGTTTTATTGAAAAATATAACCAATCTCTTCATAACCAAAATTTACATGTATTACGGTGCCACTATTAATGGTGCCGTTTTTTTGCGTGACGGGCATGTTATGCATCTGTGGTGAAAGCCCACTCGTGGCGTAGTTACCGACGAACCCTATAGCGACTCGCAAGTTTCATGGCGACGCATGGGAGAGAAGAAGCGATAGCGAAATCGTGGCTTGACGAACAGAAATCAGATACCAAGGCGTATCAAGCGGACAAGTTTGCAAAAGACAACAAAGTTTCCAAAGGTGAACGTAACCTTGATGCGTAAATCTGGCGAGTAAACGATGAAAGATGTATGGCTTATCCCGTGAGGTCTCGGCAGTCCGTAAGCGGATAGTAACAACGAATGTCGAGAAGTCAGCAGAGGCCGTACTCGCCGACTTCGGGCAAGTCATGGCGAAGGGCAGAATGGTTTGCAACATCAATCGAAGATGTATGTTCCGGTATGAATTACTGACAAGGTGCAATGGCATAAACGTACATGATGCTACCACCGTAGAGATAGGTACAATCAGTAGGCAGCAGAAATCAAGAACGATGGGAGGTGGCCCGCAAAGACACCTTTGAAAGCAAACCAAACCGCCGTATGCCGAACGGCACGTACGGTGGTGGGAGGAAAGGGAACGCAAGCTAAACGCTCACGCTCCCCGACCTACTCGATTTTTGAAACATGAATAATTCGCAATAATCGCATGAACAATTCGGCTCGTTTTTGGCCGTTATAAAATAAATAATGATTATCTTTGTAGTTCCTACGAGATGAAGATAACGTAAAATGCTTTGTAACTGTCTATGGCTGACCGCATGACGAAAGAGCAACGGCATCGTTGCATGAGCCACATAAAAGGCCGAAACACCAAGCCGGAACTCTTGGTGCGAAAGTTTTTGTTCCATGTTGCTCATAATGAGCAAAATCGTGTTGAAAGAGCATAAAGCAAAGATGTACAACCTTGAAGAAAGCGACTTGCCAATGGCGGCAGAACCAAGCGCAAGTTTTGGACTTCAAAACGACCGATAACTACAATGGCGAATCAAAGACAAATTCCCATCGAAGCGAAAGAATACAACGAATGGCTGGCTAATGTGAAGACAGGCATTCGTCATTGTCAAATCAAAGCCGCTATAAGTGTCAACAAAGACTTGCTTCAGATGTATTGGCAACTGGGCCATGACATTGCCATTAAGCAGAGCGAGGCAAAATGGGGCGACGGACTTATCGCGCGACTTAGCCGTGACCTCACCGCTGAATTTCCTGAAATGAAGGGGTGGAGTGAACGCAATCTGCGAAGTATCCGGAATTGGTATTTAACTTATTCTCAATATTTCGCAATTCGGAAACAAGTTGTTTCCAAATTAGAAAGTAGTCTTTCAGAAAACGAAACGACTACCGTAAATCTTGAGATTGCAAATCCAAAGTCGACTCTTGAAACTCCGATTGCATCCAATTTCTTCTCAGTTCCATGGGGACATCATGTGGTGATTATGCAAAAATGCAAAGATTTGGACAAGGCTGTATTTTACATTGAGCAGACCGTTGAGAACAATTGGAGTCGCTCAACATTGGAATGG
Organism: Muribaculaceae bacterium; assembly: GCA_017940245.1. Taxonomy (GTDB): domain Bacteria; phylum Bacteroidota; class Bacteroidia; order Bacteroidales; family Muribaculaceae; genus Sodaliphilus. The sequence goes on from JAGAYZ010000039.1 coordinate 61,368, forward strand.
CAAATCGAGAGTCAGCTATATGAGCGAAAAGGTAAGGCGATAACCAATTTTGCACACACCCTACCATTACCGCAGAGCGATTTAGCTCAACAGTTGACAAAAGACCCCTATGTGATTGATTTGATGGGGATAAGGCCAGAAATGACTGAGCGAGAAATCGAAAGCTACCTTAATTCGCATATTTTGAGGTATTTACTTGAACTTGGCAAGGGGTTCACCTTTTATGGAAGCCAGGTTCAAGTGACAGCTGGCAATGGAGATTTTTATATCGACCAGTTGTTCTATCATGTGAAGCTACACTGCTATGTCGTTGTTGAATTAAAGGCTGGGAAATTTAAGCCAGAGCACATCGGCCAACTAAATTTTTATGTTTCGGCCGTTGACGAACAACTAAAAACGGAACAAGACAACCCAACAATAGGTTTGCTGATTTGCAAGGACAAGGATGATGTGGTGGCGGAGTATTCGTTACGGAATGTCGCCACCCCCATAGGTGTATCGTCAATGCGGATATATGATGACTTGATGAAGGAGTTCAAGAGTTCGTTGCCTACTGTCGAAGACATAGAGAACAACCTAAAGGATTATGATATTGAATAATGAAATTGAGCGGCCATGCAACAATCTCTTGAACAATATTTCATCAACGAGCAATCGGATTTTTACAACTATCTGATTGATGTTAATGCGTTCAAAAGCTCAAAAACTTATCGAGATTACATCACTCGTCTGCGATATGTATCGCAATTGTATCGCTTGGATAGTAGCATAACGAGCGAATATGTTGATTTCATTATAGAAGACCTAAAACGCACTATGCGTGAACGGGATCGGTACAATACCAACAAAGGCATTGGTGATATCGCGTCGGGGTTGCGTAAATTCCTTCAATACGCCCAATCTGACTATAAACATATCATTGAAAACTCGGTATTGGCCCAAGAAAATGCAATAATCACAGACACATCAATTAGTGAGACAGAGAAAGAAGCTGTTGTGAAATCTCGAATTGGCCAAGGCTCATTCCGGCAACGACTTGTTGAATTTTGGCATGGCTGTTCTGTCACTAATTGCCAAACGCAATCACTTTTAATCGCATCACATATACGTCCATGGCGAAAATCAGATAATATGCAACGCTTGGATGTCTACAATGGGCTGCTACTTATCCCTAATCTTGACAAATTATTTGATAAGGGTTATATCTCATTTGACAATAACGGCATTATCATTCTATCTGATTTTCTCCCTTTGAGTGAATATCGTCTCTTGGGCGTACAGCAAGGAATGCGGCTTGTCCATATCGAGACAAACCACATTCCGTATCTTAAATTCCATCGAGAGAACTGTCTATTATAGCTCTTGTTTGTTTAATTCTCGTAACAAGTCAAGAGCTTCATTCACTTGAGCCAGTACTACTTCGCTTTCCTCAAGATACTCATCATCACAGATTGCCTCTATGCTGTTAGTGATGTAGTCACTTGCGGCCAATAGCGCCGCATCAATCATAGTTATTTGATTTTGACTGAGTGTCATAACTGTTTTTTAGCGCGAAGGTAAGCAATATTATTGAATCAGCAAAACTCATTTATTCGGTAAACTTGGCGGCAATCCAACCGAATTCCGTTGTCGTCCTTACCAGGAAGTTCTATATGATATTGCGGTTACCCATTCTCCTCGTTATCTAATCAATATGGAATTGCAAGACGGTGAAACCATATTTGACAAGATGAATACTACTTATGATGAGTTCCGCACAACCGAGAACAATATCGCAAAAGTGCGTGAGTACTATAAGGAGAAAGCCAAGAAAGCGCGTAAACATGAAATGCCGTGGTGGATTTCAAGCGAAGATGACGAGAAACCTGTTAATTTCACATTGCGCCTATGGAATAGTGTGGATGCTGACGAGCGCAAAACTTTAATCGCCTATTGCTTGATATTGTTCCCTGAGATTTGGATGCCCGATGCCAATTCAAAAACAAAATACAATCAAGCAAGTTTGTGGCTTTGCTCCTTTGCTCAAGTTGTATTCCCAAATATCCGTGACGCTTTTACCGCTGGCGGTAAAGTTGCGTATGAGAATGGCCGTCGATTGACAACCCGTTACCCTCAAGTTTATAAAACCATAATTGAACATTTGCCCATAATCAAGCAATTACTTGAAAGGCCGACAAAGGAGACCATTGAACTTGTTGCGGAGTTTAATCCGTTGTTGTTGCAGGGCAAAGGACTTTATAGAAATTGGGGGACACCCGCAAAAACCTGTGTGTTAAATTTTATTTACAGTCTCAATTAGAGTGAAAATATGTACCTTTGCGTAATAAAAAACGCAGAGGATATGGAGAACGCCTATAAAAAACTGCTGGGCTATATACTGCCCAGTGA
>JAGAYZ010000006.1 GCA_017940245.1 Muribaculaceae bacterium
CCGAGTCCCTAAACGCCAAGATAAAGAACTTCAGGGCGCAGGTAAGGGGCGTAGTCGACACCAAGTTCTTCCTCTACAGAGTCTCTCTCATCTTTGGCTGAACAGTGTCACCCAAACACAGGTTTTTGCAGGTGACCCGAATTCATTGACAAAATGCACATTTCGGAAGAAGGGCAATTAGTTTTCTATGGTCAGTCCACAAAAATCCAGATAGCGTCGCAAGACGGTTTTGCTCCACGTGCCACTTGGCTCGGAACAATATCGGGAAAAAACTTAGACGATGTTTATTTTGGAGATGAAGTAAATGGAGTTAAGGACTGGAAAGGTGCCGACATTGGGGGTAGAACCAATTTTTTCATTAAAGAAAAAGGTGGCACGTTTACAAAAACTTCGTTTTATTCTAAGCCTGTGCCCGACTATGTGCGCCAGGAAATACAAATGGGGCCTAAAGTCTATTTTTGGACCGAGGGCACGTCGCTCGAAGATTTGACCTTTGCCGACCACAATGTGAAGCAGCAGTATCATGCTTTTGACCACGATCTGGTGGGTGTGAAGGTTGTACCGGTCAATGGCAAGAAGGTCCTGCTAGCCCGCAGTGCTGATCCCATTTCCGCAGCGCATAAACATGGTCTTCAACCTGGCCAGCAACTGTGGCGCGATGCCAATGGCAAAGTGCCGGCATGGGCAAACCCCGAAACACCACAATATGCTTGGATCGCACTTGAAATTTCCAACCCCGACGATTATGTGGGCAAACAAATCCGCAACGTGCGTGGCATCTATGTTAATGGCAATGATCTAAGCATGCATCATGTGCACTGGTATAATCCCATTATGGAGGTCAAGGACAAAGTTGAAGTCATAGCCGAAAATGTGCCCACCACCATCAACACCTATTCCATCGCCAACATGTCGGAACAGGACAAAAGCAAGTATTTCTTTATGGAACCGAGACTTTACGAGGTGTGCAACATTGTGGATGTGATGAGGACATCCGACCAAGCCATGTATGTGCCCACCGTTAATGCCTTATTCCCCGAAGGGAAAGGCAACCCGTACCACAAAACCGGAGTTGCCGGCAGTGGAATGATTGCCGGTTTCAATGGCCAGTTTGGCGACTTCGGCTCGATGTGGCGAGAAGTGGACAAGCGCTACAATTATGAGTCATGGCGCACCTACAACAAGGTGTTCAACGTCAAAAACGCCATTATTCTTGCATTTGACCAAGACCAGTATACCAAGACGGGGTATTACTATCCCCTCGACACACCCAACTTCACCTACGACGAAGAAGGATCAGGCAAGATTAGTATGGCCATTTTTGGAAGTTCCGACACCGAAATAAGCATTGATGATTACACCGACGATGACTTTGCAGTGGCCGATGTTGATTACTTCAGTCGATATAATTACACAAAGGAATACAACGCATATAAAAACGACTTACACATCATGATCAACAATACCAAGATTGATTTATCGGGTATTAACGACTTGAAGGTCACTCGCCGCAATGGAAAGGGCGAGGTGCTGGCCACAATTGCCACACTGAAGTGTCAAGGTGATGGTAAGTACAAAGTGATCTACGACAAGGACAGCCAAAGTGCCCTTGGTAATGATTTGCTCAAGACCAACACAACCGAATATCTGGGCGACAACAACTTCCTGAATCCCGACATGGTCTACGACCTCAAGGATGTCACATCGCCCATCATTTACATATCTGATTTGTTTATCGGTGACGATTTGAGCACTTCGGACGCAAATGCCAGCCAGAATGTGGTTTACCAGTATCGCATCGAGCCTGCCGAGAACACAAAGAAAGAGATCACTTGTGTGATTAATGCTGTGCCTGTGTTTAAGACCGATGAGAATGTCGTGTCGCGAGCCACCTACACGCTCGATGATGTGAAAAGCGACATCGACGGACACCTTACCGAAGTAAAGGATGTAGCTGTGAATTTCACACCCAACCAGGCTCACCTTGTGACCGAATATCGCGTACTGAGCGAAGCAAAGCACGAAGATGACTATGAAGCCAAAGCAGCATCAGAGACGCTTGAGGTGGGTGAAAACAACTTCCTCACCATGCCCATGAAGGTGAGTGCGGAATCTAACAATTATGTGCCGGAAGCCTACACGGAATACAACGATAACACCTACGGCTGCTACAAGCAGAACGTAAGCAATTCCAGTGTGAGTATAGCCGAAAATGCAAGCGACAAGGGTACCACTCGCCAAGAATCGAAAATGGCCGTGAAACAAGATGATGTTTACTACAAATATTATCATGTGGATCTGGACCTGGCAAGCATTATAGAGAATATCGACAAGGATGACCGCTACCTGATTCGCGTGTGGCGCACACAAGACGGCGAGAAGACGCTGCTCAATGATTTGGAGATTGATGACCCCAACATTCGCGACAATGGCGGAACGAACTATGAAGTGCTGAACAGCCTACGCCGCGACGAAAAGAGCCTTAGCCTTGTGCTGAAAGACACATTTAAGGCCAAAGTCAACCCGAAGAGCAATAATGGCAAGTCTCCTGCACCGGCTCGCGTCAAAGCCGAAGTAGTGGAAATTGAGAATGAGCCCATCAACAACACACAATATGACGTGACGCTCTATGTGCAAGACAAGGCAACCAAGATGTTTTATGTAAAAAAGGCCGATGTGACGGTGAACTGGGAAAGCACCCCCGGCCACGAAGTGATTACCGCCATCGATGACGTGGATGCACAGGCGCAAGTGAAGAGTGTGCGCTACGTGAACGCTACTGGCATGATGAGCGACCACCCGTTCGACGGAATCAATGTGGTGGTGACCACCTATAGCGATGGTAGAGTGGCAACATCTAAGTTGATCATATAACAGGAACAGCAATAGTTAATTTATTATTTTTAGTATGCGCTCCGCTGTGACAGCGTGGCGCATAACGCTTTTTAAACGGAATCATGCCACGCATGGACTCCACAGCGGGCGTGCGGGATGTGGTGCCATTTGGCTGATGTTTCGCTTTATTGTTACTAGAAATCGAGAGTCAATTAAAAAATTTTTCTCTCACATCATTCATATTTCACAATTAATTTGTACCTTTGCAGCCGCAACGCAAATTGTCGCGTGCATCAGCCGCAATAGCTCAGTTGGTAGAGCATTTCATTCGTAACGAAAAGGTCGCGGGTTCGAGTCCCGCTCGCGGCTCAATAAAAAGCCATCGCATCCTCATGGGTGCGATGGCTTTTTAGATATTCCACGCAGGCGTGTCGCTTACCCGTTCTTTTTCAAGATGATGTTGATGAGTGCGTTCACGTCGCTCACGTCGATGTCATTATCGTCGGTGATGAGGGCACGACCGTCGTAGTCTTCGGCTCGTGCGTTGCCCAGCACGATGTTGATAACGATGTTCACGTCGGTCACATCCACGGTACCGTCGCCATTAACGTCGCCCTTCTCCAGCTGCGAGGCCGGCAACAGAATCACCTCGCGCGAAGGGGTCCACAGACTTTCAGTGCCGTCAATGTAAAGGGCTTTCACCTTAAAGAAGTAGGACGTTTCGGGCAGGAGACCGGTCACGGTATACCCCAGGTCGGTGATGCCCGTAATGGTGCGGATTGACTCATCGCCGTCCTCGACAGGCGCATTGAGCGAGACCTTGGTCACATCGGTGGTGGTGATGGTAATATTGGCCAGTTTCACACGCATGCCTTTGCTGGTAAACGACACGGTCTGATTTTTGAGTTCATCACAGTCGAGCACGATGGTATAGGTCTTGGCTGTGGTGGTGAGTTCTTGGGTGTAGGAGTAATTTCCGGTTTTGATGACCAGCGATCCAGTTCCAAAACTCGTTCCACCGCCTTGAACATAACTATTGGCCGTGACCACGATGGTGATTTTGCCGCCTGTGCGACGGAAGTCGAGCCCGGTCGTGGTAAGGGTGCTCACATTGTCGCTGGAACTGCGTCCCAAGCGCGCGCCACCACTGACGGGATAGACGGTTCCTGTCCAGCCGGCAGGCGAGCAGTAGGCATCCAGGTCGCCGATGGGTGTGCTCGATGCCGAAGAAATCGACGTGAAATCGGCCGATGCCACTTGTACGGCTTCCTCAAATCCGCCCTCGCTCACCAGTAGGGTGTAACTGGCCACGTTGGCGGCCGGTGTGCGGTCGGTCCACTCGGCGCGGAACGATGTGCTCTTGACGCTGGTGGGCTCGAGCAGCGAAAGTGCGCCTTTTTCCAGAGTAGCCTCAGCTTTAAGTTCAACGACGGCTTCGGTGGCATCGCCGCTGGTCAGGGTGACGGTGCCTGTGTAAGAGCCGTGCTGCTGGGGAGCGAAAGACACCGTCACCGTTTTACCGGCCTCCACATCGGCCAGGCTCACGCTGGTGGGGTTCACCGCAAACACGCCACTCTCGTCGTGCAGAGCAATGGAGACGTTCTCGGTCAGTTCCTTTCCCGTCACGGTGAATGTGGCGGTTGCCGTTTCACCGGTGTTGCAAGTCATGTTGAGCGACTTGACCGACGCTTTCACCGTGGGGCCACTTGCCGGTGGCTGGATGCCGATAACCATCTGCTGATACTGATTGAAGGTGTCGCTACCGTCGGAGAAGGCATTCAGCTTGCAGTAGGTGTTGCCGTCGCCGCTCCAGCCCCAGTTGATGTGATACATATTCTTGGAGGCATCGTAGCCATCGACATTGAAAGCGTGTCCTCCGCCATTGCTGATGGCACAATACACGATGGGACGGTTGGCCATGAGTTCCTCCTGAATCATGGCAGCCCATTGTGCATCGGTGTAGAGCGTGGTGCCGCCATAATAGGAACTGGTCTTCTTCACAAACCGCACAGAGTTTTCATCGTAGCCAAAGAACTTGAAGGCCTCGGCAATGTTGCTCACGCTGTCAGAATCCACACCACTGCCACCGGCCGCATAGGTGCCATAGACCATGCGCTCGGCTTGGCCCACATAGCGCATCAGGGTGGCCACGGCATTGCCCTGGGCGGTGGTGTAAGAGCCCTTATAACTGTCGATCATGTTGTCCCAGTCGAAGGTCACCGAGGGCAACGCGCTGTGGGTGTAGTCGACAGACTGGACACCACTCCACCACGACGATCCATACTCAATGGAACTTTCGTAACCGGGCACCTCAGGGGTGGGGTCGGTAGGATACTTCCAGTAGTAAAACACCATCGATGCCGATGTGGCCGGGCACCCGGTGAGGCACTGGTAACTGCCAAATTTACACTGGTTATAGAACGGCGTTTTCTGGTCCCAAATGGCGGTGAGCAGCGGCTCCACACTGGCGGCGTTGAACGCGGGAGCGTGAAGCGCAGTAGAGTTGTTCACCTTGAGGTCGGGGTGAGATATGAGATAGTCGATTTGCTCTTTATAGGTATTGAGCCAAGCTTTCATGTTTTCGGGCATGCGGTCCATGTTCAGCGGCTGGTCGCCATAGGCCAGCACTTCCTCGGCACGGTCGTCACCGGCGACAATTACAAAACTCGTGGCCGTATTGAAGATGTAATACACCGGCATGGTCTTGTTCACTGCGCCCATCTCGGTCTTGAGCAGGGTGGCCACAGAAGCACCTGGAGCCATCAACTTGCCGGAACGGGCGTGATTTTTTGTGTATTGCTCGGCTGTGGCTTTTGCTGTAGCCAAGTCGACCGTTGCTGCCGTCAGTTGCATGGCAACCACTACGGCAGTGAAGAGTAAAAGAGTTTTCTTCATATCATGTAGGGAATTGGGGTAATAATATACTCACTTTTTGAAAAGCGCACGAAATTACAACAATCTGCCAAAACCTGCAACTTTTTATGCGGAAATGTACATTTTATGCGCAAAATAATGCCATTCCACGCCATTCCATTACACTTTTACACCCGTTTTTTGGCGAAAAATCCCCACATTTGATGAGGGAATCGCTCCAATTCCCCACATTTGGCGATTGTGTACGCCCGAGGGCGGCAGTAATTTTGCATCGTGAAAAAGAAAGTTATTAGTTGATAAATACAGAAAAACGTAGCCACTTCTAATCAATAATAGTAGTAAGTAAAACGCAACAAGACTGCGACGATGTGAATCGCCGCAGTTTTTTGTCGCAATGGTATCGGGACACGGCCAAGCTTGATTGGCTTATAATATTGTCCTATAGTCGATTGCACATTCTGAAACATTATTTTCACAGCTTTGTAATAGCTTCGTAACGGCTTTTTCTTTGTATGCTGTGGCAGCTGGGCTAATTTTGCAGTATAAATCAAATCTACTAGAATATGGAACATCAGTCTCACCTGCTATCGCTGCTGAACCTGATAGGAGCACTAGGACTCCTTATCTATGGAATGAAAATGATGAGTGAGGCCCTTCAAAAGATGGCCGGTGCCCAGTTGCGACACATCTTGAGTGTGATGACCACCAACCGCTTCATGGGTATGTTGACCGGCACATTTGTGACGTGCGCAGTGCAGTCGTCGTCGGCCACGACTGTGATGACCGTTTCGTTTGTGAGTGCGGGTCTGCTCACGCTGGCGCAGGCCATCTCTATCATCATGGGAGCCAACATCGGCACCACGCTCACGGCGTGGATTCTCACCCTGGGCTATAACGTGAACCTTGCCGACATTGCTTACCCGGCCTTTTTCGTGGGCATTATTCTCATTTATAAAAAGCGCAATGAAAATGCCGGTCATTTCTTGTTTGGCATAGCGTTCATGCTGCTGTCGCTGGTGATGATGAGCGACTCGGGCAAGGCTCTGGACCTGGCCCACAACCAGTCGGTAATCAATTTCTTCTCGAGCTTTGACACCAGCAGCTACATGTCGGTGATCAGTTTTCTGCTGGTGGGCACTGTGATCACGTGCATCGTGCAGTCGTCGGCCGCAGTGATGGCCATCACCATCATGCTGTGTTCCACAGGTGTACTGCCCATCTATCTGGGCATCGCCCTGGTGATGGGCGAAAACATAGGCACCACCGCCACGGCCAACATTGCCGCCCTGGGAGCCAGCACCGAAGCGCGCCGCGCCGCACTGGCCCACTTGCTGTTCAATGTGTTCGGCGTGATGTGGGTGCTGTGTGTGTTTTACCCATTTGTGGACTTCATCTGCATGCTCACCGGTTACGACACCCATGCTGCTGGTCAAGCCAGCCGTCTGCCCGTGGTACTGGCCACGTTCCACACATGCTTTAACATACTGAACACCACGTTACTGATTGGCTTCATCTCGCAATTGGAGCGTCTGGTGAGGTTCATCATCAAAGACAAGGACACCGCCACTGTGGAGCCGCAGGTGGAATTGAAGTACATCCAATATAAACTGGTGCAGACGCCAGAACTGTCGCTGCTGCAAGCCAAGCGCGAGACACAGTACATGGGAGAGCGTGTCAGGCAGATGTATGGACTTGTCGAGCACCTGGTAGAACGCACGGGCAACGACTTCAACGCTTTGTATAAACGCATACAAGACGAAGAAGACATGATAGACCGCATCGAAATCAGCATAGCCAACTTTCTGGAACGCGTCAACGAGGACCACCCGTCGAACCAATCTAAAAGCACCATCCAGACGATGCTACGCGAGATCGGCGAGCTGGAAAGCATAGGCGATTCCTGCTTCAAACTGGCACGCATCATGAAGCGGTTGCGGGAAACCGATTCCCACTTCTCACCATCGCAAAAGAACCGGCTCACGGAGATGGACAAGCTATTGCAGAACGCACTCGTCGAGATGAACAAAGTGCTGGACGCTCCTGCCCAACAAGGCTCCGCACCGGCATCGTTCCGCCTGGAGAAAGAAATCAACCATCTGCGCGACATGCTCAAGATCGAAGACATCACCAGTGCGGGAACTGAGTCGCACGATTTCAAGGCCAGCTCATTCTATCAGGAGTTTGTGAACGAGAGCGAGCGCCTGGGCGACTACATCATCAATGTGGTGGAGGCTCACATCGAACCGCCCGTCGCCCAACTTGCCTAGAGCGTCACATGGCGAAGACGGCCGGCAGGGTCACCATGTCGCGGGGCAGACCGATGCGATAGGGCTGGCCGGGACGGCCCGCGATGCTGTAGCGGGCGGCGATGTCCTTGTCGGCAATCACTGTGGCGAAACACCGCTTGATTTTCGACAGATATTGGTGCAACGTTTCGCTCATGGGGTCGCACAGATTATCGAGCGTGACGCGAGCCAGGCTCTCGTTGCGACCGGGTTTCACCACCGCATAGATGTCTTCCAGCTCAGCGCGATAGTCGGCAAAACGCTTGAGCACAATGCCATCGTCAAGGTGCTTGAGAAACAAGATGTAGATGGACTTGTGCAACGCCGGCATCTTCACCGGCAACTCGTCGTAGCCCTGCAGCACGATGTCCATGTCGCCATTCACCGTGAGCGTGCTCAGGCCGTCGGCTCCCACCACATACTTGCCTTGCAGCAGTTCATCGATGAGGTGAGCGGGGTCGGCATGATAAGTGAGCACATAGTTGAGAATAGCTGAGCGTATTTTCTCCAGAGCCTCGTGCTGCCGGGCTTCGATGTCGTTAATTTCGTGTTCTTCCTGCCGGGTGAGCCAGTCGGGTTCGGGCTCCGCTGCCACTTTGGCGCGCGCCCCCAGGCGCCCCTTGATGATAGGACCTGCTTTTCCCGGATTTGCGAGTACACTATCGTCTTGGTCGCCAAGCAACACTTGCGATTCGCAGGCACATGGCTCACCGTAGATTTCAGGTTTGTGACGGGATGGAATGATGATGTCGCCGCTATGCGTGCCGAACACGTCCAGCGCCACATCTACAAAGAGAAGCAGCGAGTGGATGTCCACATCGTTGAGCGGCATCTGCACTACGGCATCACGGCCCTTGTTGCCCACATTCATGAGCCGCGCGGTGAGCATGGGCTCAGGAGCTTCGTCATCGATCACAGTTTCCCACGTCATGCTCCGAGCCTCGCTGGGGAATACGGAATTTATCACGATAGACTTGCGCGTATTGTTGAGCACATCGCTGCCTACTGGTTGCTTGCTGGCGATGTAGAAGGTGCCAAATCGCAGTGCAGATTTATCCATAGTCATTTGATTATAATAATAGCATTATGTGGCAAAAATCGTGCCACAACAACGCCCTAACCGATTATTTATCAAAATAGTCTTCGTTAGCACCCAGCATGCCCATTGGAAGTGCTTCGTCGCTGAGAGAATCGTCGACCAGCAATTCTGACATTTTCTTTGACCATTTGGAGCGGGCCACGTTGCCGGTGCTGAACATTTTGGCCGTGCCTTCGGCAGTCTTGTCGAAGGTGAGCGTGTGCTGAATCGACAGCCTGGCGGCCACAGCCTCCACGTCGTGGTCGGCGCCGATGTAGGCAAAGAGCCACCCCTGCTTCTTGTAAGAATCGATGAGCGATTTCACGGCCTCACCGGTATATTCTCTTGAACTGTTCTCATAGCCATCGGTGATGATAGTCACCGATACTGCCGCGCGGTGGCCTTCCACCTCGTTGTGCATGCGTGTGATGGTGAAACCCACTGCGTCGTAGAGCGGTGTGGTGCAGCAGGGCCGATAGTCGCTGGCTGTGATGTCGCGCGCGTCGGCAATGGGCGTGGCATCGTAGATGGTGCGCCGCTCGCAGCCGCAAAACGCCACCAGTGTCACATAGTTGTCCTGCTCGGGGTTGCGCAACTGGCTCGACCTGATCGAGCCCAGTGTCTCGTTCACGCCATCCACAGCCTGGCGGGCGATGCTCTGCATAGAGCCACTCTTGTCGAGAATAATCACGTTGAAGATCTTAGCTTTTTTCGTTTCCATTTTGATTGAATTTTAAGGTTAAACATTAAGAGGCCGAAATGTGCGGCGCATGGGTTGCACCTGCCATTCGCGATGCAAAGATACATGGAATAAAAACCGCCTCTCCATTTCTGCAACCTTGCAGTTTTGCATCGGCCCTTGTTTTCGGCTCAGTTGCGAAAGATGAGAGGCACATTTCGTCAAATGCCGGCAACCGGCTCCCGGCGGTTCTCAAGCGACAGCGAAAAAATAACGGCCTAGTTTCACAACCCGGCCGTTATTCCATTCTTAAACTATTACTATTTATGCTACGATCTTTTACGTCCTCCATTTCTTTCGATGGCAAATTTAATAATCACATTGCTAATGTGCAAACTTTTGCCACATTTTTTCAGCAAAACCAAACATTTTGTCAATAAAAATCCAACTAATAATTACTTTTTGATTTTTTTCATTCAAAATACGATTCCTGAATCGGCTTGCAATCGACCAGGAAATGCGCTAATATTTGTGAATGGATAATGACGCATTGTGAATTAATTTGTACCTTTACAGCCTGAAACAGAAACTACATTAATCTTCAATCAAAAAACTATAGCATTATGCCTAGAATTTCGCAACGCGGCGTCGACATGCCCGCATCACCCATCCGCAAGCTTGCCCCCTTTGCTGTGGCAGCCAAGCAGAAGGGCATCAAAGTCTATCACCTGAACATCGGCCAGCCCGACCTGCCCACTCCGCAAGAGGGTCTGGACGCTCTCAAGAACATCGACCGCAAAGTGCTGGAGTACTCGCCCTCGCAGGGCTACCAGTCTTATCTCGACGGCCTGGTGAAATATTACGCCAAGTATAACATCAACCTCAACGCCAACGACATCATCGTCACCTGCGGCGGTAGCGAGGCTCTGCAATTTGCCTTCCTGGCTTGTTTCAATCCGGGCGACGAGCTCATCGTGCCCGAGCCTGTATATGCCAACTATATGGGCTTTGCATGCGAGATGGGCGTGAACGTGCGCACCATCACCACCAAGATTGAAAATGGTTTCGCACTGCCTGCCATTGAAGAGTTTGAGAAGTTGATCAACGCACGCACGCGTGCCATCATGATATGCAACCCCAACAACCCCACCGGCACCCTCTACACCAAGGAAGAACTCATGCAACTGCGCGACCTGGTAAAGAAATACGACCTGTATCTGATTGCCGACGAGGTGTATCGCGAATACGTCTATAGCGACGAGCCCTACCTGAGTGCCCTGCACCTGGAAGGCATCGAGCAGAACGTGGTGCTCATCGACTCGGTGTCGAAGCGCTACAGCGAGTGCGGCATCCGCATTGGCGCCTTCATCACCCGCAACGCAGAGCTGCGTGCTGCCGTGATGAAGTTTGCCCAGGCCCGTCTGAGCCCCCCATTGATTGGCCAGGTGGTGGCCGAGGCTTCGCTCGCCGCTCCACAGCAGTATCATCAAGCCGTCTACGATGAGTACATCGCTCGTCGCAATTGTCTGGTGGAAGGCCTGAACAAGATTCCCGGCGTGTACTCGCCCATGCCCATGGGTGCGTTCTACACCGTGGTGAAACTGCCCGTGCAAGACAGCGACGACTTCTGCCGCTGGTGTCTGGAGGAGTTCAGCTACGAGGGCGAGACCGTGATGATGGCACCAGCCACAGGCTTCTATGCCACACCCGGTGCCGGCAAGAACGAGGTGCGCATGGCCTACGTGCTCAAGATCGACGACCTCAAGCGCGCTCTGGTGGTGCTGGAAAAGGCTCTCGAGGCCTACAACGCCCGTTAATTAACGATTGATACGTTTGCCGCGGCGGCTCACCACGATGCCGTGCGTGTCGCTGCTGGCCGGAACACCGTCGATGGTGTACCACTGCGTGGTGCCATCGGCGGTCGCTTTTTCCTCGGCCACGATGTCGTCGACAGCATCGGGCTGCAGCCGCAGGTATTCGGTCTTGGCGGCGGCCATGTCGGCGCGGAAGGTGGAGTCGGCCTGCAGGCGCGCATAGCAGTAGCTGGCCACCAGCCGGGCGGCGTCTACGTCGCTCTGCCAGTGAGCGCCCACAATCACTCGGTTCTGACCATATTCATAGCCCTTTTTGAGCAATTCCACCTCCCCCTTGGGGTTGATCTCGGTGAGCAACAATGCCACCAGCCAGCCTTTGGCGGCATGGGTCGAGGGATAGGACGAGTTGCCCAGCGACTCACCGGTGTACATCGGCTCATCGTAGTATCTGAACGGGCGCTGGCGCTGGTAGAACTGCTTGCAAGCCTCGGTGGCATTGGCGGCCGACTTCAGAGAGTTGGCCAGCACCTTGAAGATGGCCGGTGTGGCATCGGGCGAGATGTCCATCCCGAAGGCATCGGAATACAGGCTGCACACAAAGGGGTACAACCCGTTCACCTCTTGCACCGCCACCTGGCCGCGCTCGGTTTCACGCACCGAGCGGCCCCATTCAAATTGGCTCTTGTCGTACTCGAACAGGGCACTCGTCGTGTCGGGAGGCGGGGGCAGATACAGGGTGGCATCGGCCAAGTCGCTTATTTGGAAATAAGGTGTGTCCGACTGGCCCCAAGCCGCAGTCACAGCCACCAGTGCCTGCACTAATACCAATATCACTTTTCTCATAGTCTTCTCGTTTTATGGCGTTTATTGTTATAATAACGAGTAAAATTACTGATTATGCATCATGAAATGAAAAGAAAACGCATTTTTTAGCGAATTTTAGCAGGCAACATGTAAGTTTTTCCCTATTTTTGCGTCTAAAGAGTAAAAAAACAACAAAAACCTATGCAACCAAACGAACAAGAATTTGAACGCCTCGCGCGGGAACACAAAAGCACCATCTACAGCGTGTGCTACATGTTCTCTAAAGACCGTGACGAGGTCAACGACCTGTTTCAAGAGGTGCTCGTGAACTTGTGGCGCGGCATGGCATCGTTCCAGGGACGCAGCGACGTGCGCACGTGGGTGTGGCGAGTGGCCCTGAACACGTGCATCACCAGCGAGCGCAAGAAAAAGAAAAACGCCACCGTGCCGCTCACCATGGACATCGACCTCTTCGACGACCGCGACCGCGACACCCAGCAGGTGCAGATGTTGCGCAACCGCATAGGCCGCCTGCAACCTTTCGACCGAGCCATCGTGCTGCTGTGGCTCGAAAACATGAGCTACGACGAGATTGCCGCCATCGTGGGCATCACAGCCAAGAACGTGGGCGTGCGGCTCTATCGCATCAAGGAACAACTCAAAAACATGTCTAACGCTTAAACCACCATCACCATGGAAGAAATGAATAATACATTCGAACTTGAGCAACTGCGCCAGCAGATGTCGCTGCTCATTGAAAAACTCGACAAGCAGGAAATCGTCAACGACCGGCTCATGCGCCAGGCCATGAGCAGCAAGATGTCGTGGATCAAGAAATATATCTGGTTTGAAATCGCCATCGTGCCCGTGTTGCTGCTGCTCTTTGCCGGCATACACACGGCCATGCAACTCTCGTGGTGGCTCTACGCCTTCCTGGCCATCGGCCTCATCGTCGACGTCGTGGTCGACTACCGCATCAACCGCATCGACAAGAACGAGCTGCTGAGCGGCAACCTGGTCGAGGCCTGCAGCAAGCTCGTGCGCATGAAGCGCCTGCGCGCCATCGCCTTCGGCATCTCCATGCCGCTGCTGCTCGTGTGGCTCGTGTGGCTCCTCTACGAGATGATGCACTCGGCCCAAGTGGCCGCCAGCGAGATGGTGCGCGGCATGGCCGCCGGCGGCTTCGTGGGCGGCATCGTGGGTGGCATCATCGGACTGTTCATCGGCATCTGGCTCTTCCGCAAGATGCAGCGCACCAACGACGATGTCATCGGCCAGATTCGCGCCCTCAACCCCGAAAATTAATTGTTATCTACACTTCATGCGGCGGCGGCACCTCCATGCGGGTGCTGCCGCTTGCTTTTACCATGCGTGCTGCCGGCTGCGGTGTGACGGAGCAAAAAAAAATCCTCGACATCATCGTCGGGGATTGCTTAACTAATTAACCTTCTAATACCATTAACATAAACCTTAATACAAATTTTTCAAAAATACGCAACCGTCATCACGACGCCTGGATTTTCTCAACCTTAAAAACTAATACCATGAAAAACCGATGCAAAATTACGCCCTATATGTTTTACAACATAATTTTTCAGCATGAAATCCCCAAACTTTAACATTCATTTCATCTTACAACACATATTTCACATTCATTAATAAAAACACAGCAGTTTAGCGATTGCGTGAAGACAGCTGCCACACCCCAAGAGGTGGCTCGGGCCGAAAGCCCAAGTTCGTGCTAAAGACCCAGCGAGTGCATCAAAGATGCACGAAGCTTACCCCCCGATAACACGTCCTGGCAGTACCTCAGTTGCGATCACTTCGTGGCATTCGCTGCAAGCGACTCAAAAAGATGATTAGCTGAGCTGCCACCTTCCAAATCAACGTAATCGAGTGCTACCGAAGTGCGACCAAGCCACAAAAATGGGGATATCAACAGAGATACCCCCATTCTCAAAACTTCTATATCAGAATTCTATTTTCCCAAGATGATGTTGATGTCGATGTTCACGTCCTCCACGTCCACCTTGCCGTCGCCGTTGAGGTCGCCACGCTGGTAGCTCCACACGGCGCACCACTGCGAGCGGCCATGCGCGTCGGTGGCGGTGATGGCGGCCATGCCGTTGGACAGTGCGGTCACCAGCCCGTTGGCATCGACAGCCACGGCAGCCGGATTGCTCGAGGTCCATGTCACTGCGGCACCGGTGGTGTTCACCAGTTGCAGCGTCTCGCCCAGTTGCAGGCGCGCCATGGTGGTATTCAGCGCCACGCCCTCGGGCTGCGGGTCGGGCGGCGTCACACTGCCTCCGCTGGCTGTAACCGTGCAGGTGGTGGCGGGCAACTGGTGCTCGATGCCCTGCGTCGTGGTGGCCACCACGTTGCGCAGCTCGATGGTCTTCGTGCCGCTCAGCGAGGCGTCGGCGATGATGTTGAACGTGACCAGCGCGCCGCTGTTGCCGCTGATTTCTTTCACCGTCTGCGAGGCGATGAGGATGCGCACGGCTCCGCTCGAGAGCAACGTGCTCGAGATGGTGTGGTTGCGTGCCTTGCGGTCGGTCAGGTCGAACAGGTATTCGCCGTCCTCCTGCTCGATGCTCAGTCCATCGGGCAGGTAGATGTCGGCCTGCAGGGCGGTGAAAGTGGTGGCGTTGTCGAGCTGGATCTCGACCGTCTTGGTCTCGCCGGCGGCGATGCTGAAGTCGTTGATGTAGAGCCGGTCGTCGCCGGTGACAGGGGGTTCTTCACCACCGCCGGGGCCGGTCACGGTGCAGGTGGTGGCGGGTAACTGGTGCTCGATGCCCTGTGGCGTGGTGGCCACCACGTTGCGCAGTTCGATGGTCTTCGTGCCGCTCAGCGAGGCGTCGGCGATGATGTTGAACGTGACCAGCGCGCCGCTGTTGCCGCTGATTTCTTTCACCGTCTGCGAGGCGATGAGGATGCGCACGGCTCCGCTCGAGAGCAGCGTGCTCGAGATGGTGTGGTTGCGTGCCTTGCGGTCGGTCAAGTCGAACAAGTATTCGCCGTCCTCCTGCTCGATGCTCAATCCCTCGGGCAGGTAGATGTCGGCCTGCAGGGCGGTGAAAGTGGTGGCGTTGTCGAGCTGGATCTCGACCGTCTTGGTCTCGCCGGCGTCGATGCTGAAGTCGTTGATGTAGAGCCGGTCTTGCGCCGCAGCACCCACACAAGCCAGCATGCACAGCAGGGTGAAAATGTACTTTTTCATATTGTTTCTGTTTTGCGTTTAGTCAAGTTCCGCGAGAGACGAGCGCCCTTGCGGAACTTGAATGAATGATGTTGTTTACAAGATGAGTTTTGTGGCCTTGTAGCCGGCTTTGACAATCACGATGCCACGTGCCGGCACGCTGATGACGTTACGTCCGGCCTTCACCGTGCGGGTGATGTTCATGCCGTTGGGCAGGGCAATCACCACGTTGCCGGCCACAGGAGCCTCGACAATCACTTGTCCATTCTCGCCGTAGACGCGGGTCTGTCCGCTCAGGTCGTTGAGTGCGGTGACCACGGGTGCCAGCACGATGTCGTCGTGCTCGAAGCCATCGGCTGCGGTGCTGGCCAGCTGGATGCTGTGCAGCGTGACGCTAGCCTGAGGCTCGCCCGACAGCTTGATGCGCAGCACGGCTCCCTCGTGACCCTTGAAGGCCTTGCACAGGCTGGAAGCGGCCAGCAGGCGGTAGTCGCCGGTGGTCAGCTGTGCCACGTCCACGGTGTGGCTGGCGCTGGCGCGGTCGGTGAGCACGGCCTCAGTCACGCTCACGCCGGCAGGCAGGGCGATGTCCATCTGCAGGGCGGTGATGTCGATGTCGCTGTTCAGGTCTATCGTCACTTCATTCTCGCACAAGGCTGCGTCCATCGTGATGTCGCCCACGACGGCTGCCGGAGCGCGGCGCGGGGCATTGCCCTCGAAGTTCAAGGCCAGGATGGCCACACGCACCAGGTCGGTCACGTTCACGGTCTCGTTGCCATCGAGGTCGGCGGCCGCGAGGATAAACGGCTGCGGGTTCTGCTCCAGGATGTAGCGTGCCACAGCCACATAGTCGGTCACGTTCACCGTGCCGTCGCCATTCACGTCGCCGGGCAGCACATCGGGAGTCTCGGCCTCAACCAGAGCCTGCAGGAAGGGATAGCCCTCACCCTCGTCAATGCCCCAAGTCTCGTCGAAGTCCCATCCCTGCGCCGCATAAGTGCTCTGCTGCATCAGAGCATCGGCGGTGAGGCTGATGCCTTCAAGCACATCATCATAGATAATCTGCGTCACGTTGTTGACCGAAACCACCATCGTCTTGAGCGCGTAGTTGTTGCTCTGTGGTGTGGGGGCATTGTTCTTGAAGCCACCTATCACGCGCATGGCAATACCATTCTGGTCGCTCACGTCAATCTTGTTGTTGATGGCGAAGCAGTTGTTGACCGCAGCGCTGGCACCATCAAGGTAGCCCACTATACCACCGCCAAAGTTGGTGGCATACAAATCACCTGCACTATAGCAACGGTCGATGGATCCGAAACTGTAGCCGGCAATGCCACCGACATATTGTCCGCCACGGCAGTTGGCTACACTGTAGCAATTGTCGATATCGCCTGTCGTGTATCCCACGATGCCGCCGGCGCGGCAGTTGGTCAAGTCGGTGGTGTTCACCGAGCCTTGACAATAAGACCGGCTGATGGTTGATGTCGACTTTCCTGCAATGCCACCGACATAGTCTTTTCCAGTCAGGGTCACATCCACCCAGCAATCGGCGACTGACGAGGTCATGTCACCAACCAAGCCTCCCACATAATCACCTGTCGCTCTGATGGTCGTCGACTTAACTCGCATACCCGATAAAGCCGTGTTGGTGCGTCCAGTGATTCCACCCAAGTAGCTCATGCCATCAAGTTCTGTGTCGGTAATTGTGCATGCGGCAAATGTAGCATTCAAACCATAGCCCGTGATGCCGCCCACATTGTTTTGAGAGGCTGTGATTGACGCATTGCTCACCGCACAGTCGGTGAATGAGCTATTCGCCCCATAGCCTGCAATACCGCCGCAATAAACTGATGACGATGTGACTGTCACATCAGCAGATTTGCAATGTGTGAACTGCGATTGTGGCGCATAACCGACAATGCCGCCCATGTAGATGCTGCCGTCCACTACGCCGCTCACCTGTACATTCTCGAATGTTGAGCCGGTGCACTTACCGACCAAGATGCCGGCATAGTCGCCCGTGGTCTTGACCGACTTGTTGTCAGCCACACGGACTGTCAGGTTCTTAACGGTTGCGTTCTCCATGCTTGCTATCAAGCCTGCATTATCATAGGAGCTATTGAGCCACAAGCCTGTGATGGTTTTCCCGTTTCCATCGAGTTGCTTCATCGAGCCTCCGCCATTCATGCCCACGGGCAGCCAGCCTTTTGTGCCGCTGTTCGTTGCAATCCAGTCTGTCAAGTCGATGTCGTTCATCACCTTATAATAAGAATAGCTATTAATGTTGGCCAGGTCACTAGCGGTAAAAATCAAATAAGGATCTTCCTCGGTTCCGCTACCGGCAAAACCCACAGTGGCTGTGACATAATACGACTGTATCAGGTCATCGGCTATAGCGTATGCCTTGATGGTTGCACCCGAGCGCATGGGATTTACGGTCACACTCCAGGTCGTGCCGTTGACGGTCGCGGCATAGGTTGTGCCGTAGGACTCGTCAATGACATAGACGCGTGCGCCGCTAGCACATTTGCCTGACAATGTGGTGCCTCCCGAAACGGGATTGGTCTGGATCACCGGCGGGGCGCACTGCGACGGCTTGTAGGGGAAACTCTCGGTCTCGAGGATGGTCCAGTCGGTAGAGAAGTCCCAGTTGATTCCCTGATAACTCGACTTGTATTTGAGCAGTCCCTTGCCCAACGATGTGCCGTGTTGCTCGCCGTCCTCTACCGTGAGTTGCTGTCCGGCATCGACCACGCGCATGGTGGTCATGCCTCGGTTAGCCTCGTTGGTGCCCGGAGTGCCCACTGTTGAGCTACCGGCAATAGCGCCATAGACGCGGCCCACATTTCCGCTGACGGCATTGACGATGTCCTGTGCTGCCACGCAGCTTTTGATGCTGCTTGAGCCTGTCACATAACCGGCAATGCCTCCAATGTTCGAACCGCCAGATACTGAACCATTGGCAAGATTCTTGTTTAATGTCACCTTAGAGCCATAGCCCACAATACCACCGGCATAATCACCTGCAGTAATTTTGCCTGAATAGTAACTATTGTTGACGTTCATAACTGGAGAAATACTAGATTGGTTACTGCCTACAAGTCCTCCCACATAGTCGCCATCGGCATTGATGTCGCCCACTGCAAAGCAGTTGCTGATCGTAGCCGTAGAACCTTGTTGTGTACCAATCAAACCGCCTGTATACGATTTCCCTTGGTAGGCTTTGGCTGTGATGTTGCCTATGGTGCCACAACTTACCAATGACAATGCTCCTGCCGCATCAATAGATGTTCCTCCTATAAATCCGCCGGCACAAGGCACACCGGTAGTCGAGGTTGATGTGATGTCGCCAATGGTATAGCAATCGGTGGCAGTCAACTGGTAAGCCCATCCGGCGAAACCTCCCACACAACGCGCTCCAGTCACTTGAGCCGTCGACTTGAGATTGCTCACGTTGCAAGTTTTGTCAAACATGCCAGCAACACCGCCGACATTCACCGACCCGCTGACTCTGGTTGTCTCGCTGGTCACATTGCGCACAGTCGAATTGTTGCAGTAGCCCACAAATCCACCCGTGTACTGAGCGCCGGTGACCTGCGTGGCGACGTGGGTAATCTGATTCATCTCGCCGTTATGAGTGTCGGCGAAACCGCCAGTATATTTGGTACCTGTGACCGTCGCCGAGTTGTTGTTGCACGAGGTGATCCCCGATGCGCTGCGCCCCACAAATCCGCCGGTGTACTCGTTGCCCTTCACATTGCCACTGTGGCTGCACGATGTCACCGTGGCTGCCAGATTGCCGGCAAAGCCGCCCACCTCGTTGCCGGTTGCCGTCACGGTGCCGTTGTGGCTGCAACTGCTGACAGTGCTATTGTATGCCATGCCGATAAAGCCGCCGGAGTGGTCCTTACCTTTTACATCCGAGGTGACAGTGATATTGTTCAGGCTTGTGTACTGCGCTATGCCACAGGCTGCCCCGGTATAATTACCGCCTTCAAATTCGGTACACTCAAGGGTGAGATTCTCGATGGTCGCATCCTCGGCAAAGCCAAAGAAACCCACATAGTCAGTTGAACTTCTGCTGCTATACAATCCTCTGATAGTATGGTTTTCGCCATGGAACACGCCCTTGAACGGAGAGTCCTGCACACCGATGGGCTCCCAACCCTGCGTGGGATTATTATCGGCCAGGAACTGCGTCACATCGATGTCGGCCATCAGTTTGAACACCACACCTTGTTGCCCGGTGAAGTTCCGCACATTATACAATTGGACCGGATTGAAAATCAGGAAAGGATCAGCTTCGGTTCCTGAGCCAGAGCCTGAGAAACCGCCTGTGCCCAAGGTGCTGCCGCTGAGCAGAGCCACGTTGCGGAACTGCTTCCAAATGCTATGAGTGGCATACTTATAAAAATAGTCATAGGGTACTACCAGCCTGATGCTAGATAGCGTCAGGCCACTGAATGTCGTAGCGTCGACCGTAGGGGGATTAAGAGCATTACTGACAATCCCAGTCAGTCCAGTCAGCTGATAGCACAGATAGGCTGGAATTCTCTGCACCTGCTCACCAAACGTAAAGTTTTTGATGGAGGGGGTTTTGGCCGAAGAGAAAGGAGTGTTTGATGACGTGAAGTCGGCGCAGCTCTTGGCATTCCAAATCACCGAGGTCAGGCCGCTGCAGCCCGAGAATGCGTTGCTGATGATGGAGGTGACCGAGTTGGGGATGGTCACCGAGGTCAGGCCAGTCATCTGATAGCATAAATAGCTTGGAATTTTCTCCACGTGTTCACCAAACGTGAAGTTTTTGATAGAGGTTTTAGCCGAAAAGAAAGGTGTGGTTGATGACGTGAAGTCGGCGCAGCTCTTGGCGTTCCAAATCACCGAGGTCAGGCCGCTGCAGCCTTCAAATGCACTACTGCCGATGGAGGTGACCGAGTTGGGGATGGTCACCGAGGTCAGGCCAGTCAGCTGATAGCACAAATAGGCCGGAATTTTCTCCACCTGTTCACCAAACGTGAAGTTTTTGATGGAAGTCTTTGCCGAAGAGAAAGGTTTGGTTGATGTTGATGACGTGAAGTCGGCGCAGCGCTTGGCGTTCCAAATCACCGAGGTCAGGCCGCTGCAGCCGTAGAATGCGCTGGAGGCGATGGAGGTGACCGAGTTGGGGATGGTCACCGAGGTCAGGCCGCTGCAGCCGAAGAATGCGTTACCGCCGATGGAGGTGACCGAGTTGGGGATGGCCACCGAGGTCAGGCCGCTGCAGCCCGAGAATGTCCCGAGGTCGATGGAGGTGACCGAGTTGGGGATGGTCAGCGACTTCAGGCCACTGCAGCCGGAGAATGCGTCATAGCCGATGGAGGTGACCGAGTTGGGGATGGTCACCGACTTCAGGCCACTGCAGTCCAAGAATGCGCTGGAGCCGATGGAGGTGACCGAGTTGGGGATGGACACCGAGGTCAGGCCGCTGCAGTTCTGGAATGCTTTACTGTCGATGGAGGTCACGGAGTAGGTGGTGCCGCTGTAGGTCACCGTTGCGGGAATCACTAGGTAGCCAGACACATAACTACTGTTACTTGTAATTGATTTAGAGGTCACGGTGACGCTGGTGCCGTCATCGTTGCGGTTGTAGCACAGGCCGCCGACCATGAAGTTGTAGCCCGCTGCTGTCAGCGGGAGCTGCAGGACTGCGGCTAGCAGCAACGCCGCCGCCCAGCCACGAATAAAAATTCTTCTTTTTTTCATAATCATATTTTTATTAGTATGTTATATATTTCATTGTAATTTACTTTACCAAAGAAATTTGGCAAATATGCGCTTGTACAAAACACGGGAATTCCATTGTGTTCAGCTTTAATGAATCTGAAACTGTTTTTGCTAAAACTTACTGGAATTTTTATTGTCTTTTCATTACTAATTCCAATGATATTCTTGAATAGATCATAATTATGCGAACCAACAATAATAATCTTTTCAATTTTATCAAATTTTTCCACTAAGTCGAAAAAGTTTTTTGACTGTGAAGACAACACTTTTGTTAATCTTTTCAACTTATTAATATCTTCACTTTTTCGCGTGGAAATTGAGTAAGCATCGAAATGTATTGCAACTTTTGAAAACTGAGGGTTGTAATAGGACGCATTAAACAAATTCAATAACTTTTCAATGCCACCAAACCATGAATTATAGGGATTGACATTAAAATATTCATTGTACGATTTAATTATATCTTGAATGGGGGATGTGTCTGATGCATTGAACCGTGGTTTACTCCTATAAGATGGGAACTCACGAAAAGAGGGGTTTTGACCGAAAGTCAGAACTTTTGGAGTTGACGAGTCTAAATGTCCAAACCAGCAAACTGGAATAGCATTTTGGAGTCCATTAAAATAATGAGCCTGGCTTTGAGAAATATAATTATTCTTGTTTTTCCATATATCCAAATTTTTTTTAACCACCGAAATAATTGGGTTTGATAGAGTTGTATTCATAATTATTCCTTGTCCTCAATAGCCTCCAGGATTGAGGTTTGTTTTATGGTTTGTAAAAAGGAAAGCGTGGAGACTTCATCAGCATAGCTACACTTTCGGGTCTAATGGTCAAAATTTAGGATAAAAAGTACTTCGTTTTGTTCTAATGGTCAAAATTTAGGATACTTACAATATGTAAGCAAAATAAATATTATGAAAAACACCGAGGGGAGCGCCAAGCGGCAAGGGGGCGAGTAGC
>JAGAYZ010000040.1 GCA_017940245.1 Muribaculaceae bacterium
GCGTTGACAAGGTGCTGAACATGGCAAAGACTGTCACCACCATCGTGTTCCGACTGCCTGAGAGTGGCAAAACTGTCACAAAGACAATGCCCATGAAACGACATCAGCGAATAGCAAAACTATTCACTGACGAATTTTGGGATATGCGATGACGAAGTCAGGAAAAAACAGGAGCCTTGCCCCCCGCATCGGGGCAAGGCTCCTGCCATCTTTCTGCTTGTCGCGGCGATTAGCGCACCACTTTGGCGGTCGATGCAGTGCCGTCGGTGTAGCGTGTCACCACGATGTTGATGCCGTCGAAGGGCTTGTCGCTCTGCACACCGGCCACGTTGAAGTAGGTCACGCTCTCTACCTCGGCATTAGCCTTCACTTCATTCACTGCGGTGATGATGTGCTCTTGAGTAACCTCGAGGTCGGTGGGGTAGACCATGAGGTTGCTGCTGGCCGTCTGGCCTTCCTTGCCGGGCTGGGTGCTTGCGGCATGAGCGGGTCCATAGGCCGACCCATCGGTGCGGCGCACGATGGCGTGGAATTGATAGACCTGTCCCTCACCATTGTCGTTCAGTGCCGATACCACAGCTCCGCCCTGCTTGTTGTAATCCCAAGCCACGGTGAAGGCTCCGTCGAAGTCGTTGCCATTCACCATGCCGTCGTCGCTGCGTGCAGGCACCACGAAGGTGTTGTTGCCCATCCACACGGCAAAGGTGATCTTGGCATACTCTTGCACCTTGGGGTTGAGGAAGAAGTAATAGCCATTGTCTTCCACCACACTCTGCGGGCCGGTGGACTCGGCGGTGAGGTTCAGGTTCTTCTCCAGGAAGTTCACAGTGCAATAGGTGTTGGGCTCGTAGGCTTCACCGTCTTCGGTCTCCACACTGCTCTTCACCGTCATGCTGTAGTTGAGCTTGTCGTCGAGCGTTGCGGTGAGCGTAGCCGGCTTGATGTACTTGCCTACGAACTCGCCTACCTGAGAAGGCGTGTAGCTCTCGTTGAACTTCAGTTCCACCCAGTTGCTCTGGTCCCAGTCGGCGGTGCGTCCGGTGGCCTGCTTCATGTAGTCGGTCTGGCCTTCACGGGCCTCGGTCTTAGCGATTGACACATTGCCCTGGTCTTTGCACCACAGGCTGCGTCCGTCGGCATGCACAACCAGCAACTGGTCGGCAATGGTGTAGTCGGTACCCACCTGGCCATCCTTCTCAATCACAGCAAGCGGTGTGGCCTCCTTGTAGTAGAGGAATACGGGCTGGTTGGTCTCGGTGGTATAGGTGCTGAACAAATGGTCGCGGTTCCAGTAGCGCAGGTAGCGTGTGGTCTCATTGTTGTAGATGAAACTGATGTGCGCTTCGTTGGCTTTATCAACATCGGCATTGGTACCGTCGATGGTGATGGTGGCCTCGGCGTTTCCATCGGCAACGGCCTCGGTAAGCAGGGTGTTGCCGCCGGCCACATACAGGTAGCCGTTTTCACTACTGTTGTTGGTCTGCAAGTACCAGTTGCCTCCGGTCTTCTTCAGCGTGAACTGCGCCAGGTCGTCGTTGCCATAAACAATGGTCTTGTTTTCGTTCTTGAACATCACGCCGGCTGCATCGCGGTTGCTGGTCTTCTGCGTGGTGCCCATGGCCATGTTGTGGGCCTTGTTCACAATCACATAGACGCTGTTCTCGTTGAGCTGGCTGGCGTTGGTCACTAGCGTGTATTCAATACCGTTACTCTTCACGAAGGTGTAGGTGCGGCTTTCGGCCTCCACGCTGTAGTAGCCATCCTGCATCGAGATGGCACGCACGGTGGTGGTCTGGTCGAATGTCAACTGCTGCCCCAGGGTGTACTCTTGGCGAGTTTCGCTGGTCTTGGGATCACTGCCATCGGTGGTGTAGTAGATGGTAGCGCCCTCGGTCTCGCAGGTGATGTCGGTGGTGACACTCTCACCCACGGTCTTCACCACGCTAGGCTCGGTGATGACAGGAGGCTCAACAGTACCGATGGTAACGGTGATGCTGTTGATTACACTTTCAAGCACGTCGTTGTACTTAGAGGGCAGAGTAGAGTAGCTCTCGATAGTGGTGGTTGCATCCACCTCAAATGGGCCTGTGTAAAGCTCAAATGCCTCCATCTCGCTGGTCTTGTACCAGATTTGAGCGCCCTCGGTCTCACAGGTGAGGCTGATAGTTTGGGGCTCGTGGTAAATGGTAGTTTCTTCAGGGTTAATGTTGAACAATGGCTTATAGATCCACTCAAAGTCGATGGGGAAGATCTCATAAGGAGCGTTACTGTAGGTGGCATTATGGGCGTTAGGTCCATAGAAGTAAACTATGGCATAAACGTCGAATGTGCCACCATTGTTCTGAATCTGGTCGAAGAACGTCTGGTCGTAGGTGGGCCTTCCGTTGTGACCCGAGAACAGATACAGACCATCGTAGTAGTTCAGAGGCACACCACTCTGGTCGGTGATCTGACCGAGGTACTTCTGGCTTACCTGTGACAGGTTGCTGATGGTGTTCTTGCGCAAGTGTACATAGTGGCCAAAGAGGTTCTTGTCGGGGTCGATATAGTTGGCGTATTTAGTGCCATTATAAGCACCCTCATAGGTCCAGCCGTCGGTGATGGCCTTGTTGGTGGTTTCTTCAGGAAGGATAGCGGTGTTGCCCAAAGCGGTTTCGGGCCACTCGCTCACGGTACCGGAGCTGTTGCCAAGCTCGTTGATGAAGCTATCGCTCCAAACCGAGGCCTGACCTTTGATGCTGCCGCCAGGCAGCCAGTCGCCCATTTGGTACTTGGTGTAGTCGTTGTATTTGTTTACACCGCTTCCACCAAAGTAAACCATACCATAGCCACTGTTGTCGCGGACGAACGCAAATTCAGGCTTCTCACCGTTGTGGCGCCAAGTGCTCATGTAAACCACCTGAACGGGGTTGTCAAAGTACTTGTACGCGTCGCCGGTTTCTTCATTCATCTCCTTTACATTCAGCCATCCTGAGCCCTTGGCCTGGACGGTGAATGTGCCTGGCGTGATAGTGCTCACCAGGCTGCCCACCACGGCGATGGCCTTGAAGTTGTAGGTCTTGCCGGTCTCCAGTGGCACGGGAGTGCTGTAGAGAGTGGATGCTGTAGTTGGATCATCGGGATAATTGCCCTCGCCCTCGGCTACGGTGTAGTAGATCTTGGCGTTAGGCGTGACGCTGAACATCTCCACGTTGATGTCCTCGTCATCACCCTTGTAGATGGTGCCGGGGAACGGCGAGTAAACCACGGGCTGGATGCCGATCTTATAAGTGGCCTCGGCTGTGGCTGTGCCACCATCGCCGCTGCGGCTGTCCATGGCATAAACCTTGATGGTCATGTCGTGGTCAACGGTGATGGGTGTGCCGGTGTACTCGGTGCCGTTGGCACTGGGGTCGCTACCGTCGGTAGTGTAGTAAATCAGGTAGTCGCCAATCTCGTTCTTCACACCCAGGGTCACGCTTTGGGCGTTGACGTAGGTTCCGGCTGCAGGGCTGACGGTAACAGCCAGGTTGGCGGCTGTCAAAACGTAGGTCTCGGTGGTCACGTCGCTGGCGCGATACTCGCTCTGGCCGTTGAAGTAGTTGCTTAGGGTCACTGCCTTGATGGTAGTGGTGCCATTGGCGGCAAGAATGTCGATGTAAGGACTGTTGGTGGGATCGTAGGCCGTCCAACCCTCGCTGGTCACCTCGCCGGTCGTTGCGTTGAACGCAAAGTCGGTGTTACCAGTGGTGTAGTAAAACACTGTATTCCACGAGAGATTGTTCTGCTGAGTTTTGGTGCCAGTGCTAAGGCGTGTTTGCTGATTGCCGTCGTAGCTGCCACCTGCGAGCGAGAATGCGGGAGCATCCACGCTAAAGGTGTACTCACCGCCGGCGGGGTCGCTGGCGATGCCGTTGATTACGGTAACCACGCTCAGTGTGGCATTGTCGTCGAGCACGATGTAGTAGCCATTGCTGTTGCTAATAGCCACTGCCACGCTCGATGCATCGGCGTCGGTGCCATCGGTGGTGTAGCAGAAGCTTACGCTCTGTTCACCATAGGCGCGGCGGTCCTTAAGGGCCGACTTGGGATAAACAAATACTGGGTTAACGTAGGCACCAGCCTCGTTTGTTCCAAAGGTGGGAGCAGTGGGCTTGATGCAGGTGAAGGTGGCGGTTACGGCGTCGCTAGGCTCCATGCCGGTTTTGGTGGCGCGAGCCATCACGTCAACGGTGTTGCCGGCTGCGCCGGTGCTGATTTCAAATGCTTCGCTGTAACTCTGCCAAGTGTTGCCGCCGTCGAGGCTGTACTCGATAGTGGCACCATCGGTAGCGCAAGCCATGCTCACATTGTCCTTGCCAATGAAGTTATACTGGCCCAGGAACTCGCCGGCTGCGCCGGTGATAGATGGGCGTTTAACCTTGTTCTTATTTGCCAGCTTAAAGATGTAATTGGCACCTTGAGAGCTTCCATAGAATTTCCACATACTGCCGCTTGTGTTGAACGACAAATAGCCCTTGGATGAGTTATCTACAAGCTCAATGTCAACCAAGCCATCCTCGCCCATTGTGATAGTCGCATATGCGGGAGTGCTTGAGTATGTCAGGTTGTTGCTTCCACTAGTATTGTCCAAATAGCCTTTTGCTGTGTGAAGTGCATAGTTTCCATTGTTGATTACAAAGTTAACTATTGCCATATCAGCTGTTGATGTGATGATACCAGTAGTACTATCGTAGTTGCTTGATGTTAATTCAACACCATTAGCCTGTCCACTACCAGTAGTACCCATTACATAGGTCTTTTCTCCAGCATTGGTGCCGGACTTAGGTCCACCCACGATGAGGTAGGTGTCCTCGGTGTTGATGTCGGCCAGGTCGGTGAGCACTTCATATTCTTCGCTGGCGAAGTAGGTCACGGTAATGGCAACGTCGCTGGCGGGCATATAGAAGGTGTAGGTGCCGTTGCCATTGTCGGTGATGCTCAGGCTGCTGTTGCCGCCATTGAACGTACCGGTAACGCTACTCACCACATAACCGGCATTGGGCGTGACGGTGAAGGTCACTTGGGTGCCCGATGTGGCGGTTGCCGGAAGGCCGGTCACGTCGCCATGGCTCGAAACCACGCTGATGCCGTGAGGAATCTTGGTGAAGGTGGCAGTCACAGTAGTGGCCGAACCCGGCATGGTGATTTGATACTTACCATCGATAATGGGCACATTGACCGAGCTTTGAGCCGATCCCCAGCTATAAACCACAGAGCTGATTTGGTAGTCGTCGTTGGGTGTCACGTTGATGACTACGGGTGAACCTTCCACAGCTTGAGCCACACCGGTCACGGTGCCGCCGGCAGCAGGCTCGGCTACGTAGGTGATGCTGTAGGCCTGCTCGAAGGTGGGTGTCACAGTCACGTTGCTTGCAGGCATGGTGAACGAGTAGGTGCCGTTACCATTGTCGGTGACTTGCACACTGGGGTTAACCGTAATGCCTGTTGCAACATAACCGCTATTGGGAGTGACCGTAACGGTAATCACGTCACCTTCGTCGGCATCGGCAACACCTGTTGCAGTGCCGCCGGCAGCCTCAGCATAGCTGATGGTGTAGTCGCCAGCCTTAGCTTGCATATAAAGCTGTACGGGCGAGTTTGATTTGCCGGTATATGCACGGAATTCAGTGCTATAAGCTCGTAGGTAATTGCCTGAACCCACATTCTGCATGGTGGCATTATTACCATCAAATGTGATTTTCCATTTTGAATTGTCGCTCAATAAAGTGTTACTATACACGCTACCCCCTTTGTCTCCTTGAGAGTAAAGGTAGTTGGTCGCTCCATTGGCAGAGAAATGGAAATAATACTCATCGGTGGTACCACCTAATGTCAGGACATTCACTTCCGAGTCATTAGATAGTGTGGTCTCGCCAGACTCAATGACAATATTATCACCATAGCCGGTACTTCCTGCCCATGCCATATTACTTGCTTCACAAACGACAATATATTTCTTGCCGGGAATGAGGCTGCTGATATTGTTGATGCGGACGAATTTCTTGCTCAGATTGGCCTTGACCACAGTGTAGGCTGCACTGCCGGTAATGGCCAGGTTGCCGATTGAGGCTTTGCCATAGACGGTGGTGGAGCCTACGGTGTTGAGCGTGACATTCTCGTTCCACGTGCTGCCGTTGTCGGTGTTGACACCGACGGTAACCTCAGCGCTAGAGTTGATGGCTGCGATGTCGTCGACCAGTTGCTGGCAACCGGCGCTCACGCTGGTGCCTTGCTCCACCTCGCCTGCGGCGGGACTGAACGAGAGGGTATAGCTGCGCTGGGTCACCTTGATGGAGTTGCGGTTGCCATTGATCTCGATGTCGTAAACACCGGGAACAATGCGGAAGTTATTGCTACTGCTACCGGTAAGTGAAATGCTGGTGGCAGTGCCGTCGGTGCTTGTAATCCAGAAATTGCCACTGGCACTGGGATAGCGGGCCGTACCGTCCTCGAAGAGGAAGAAGTAATCACAAGTGCCTTGCTCGTCGCGGTTGCCGGTGAAATAGGCACTGATGGTGTATTTGTCGTTAGTGCTGTCGTAGGTAAACGCGGGTGCGTCGCTGGCACTGTCAATCCACGTGCTGCCATTCACCAGTCCGCCCAACTTCAGCGTGGGATGGTAGGCTACAAACGAGGCGGCAATGCTCACGTTTCCAGCGGGCATGGTAAATGAATAGATGCCGGTGTTGTTGTCATAGTCTGGGGTAATGGTCGTGTTTGCAGTGGTGTTGGTTACCGTCACAGGATTGGTTGCGGTAGTGTAGCCGTAATTTGTGGTGAGCTTGAAATACACCATATCTCCCACTTGAGCTTCTTCAGGCTGAGTTCCCAAAATGTTACCCGATGCATCGGTAATCTTTACATCGCCCATCGTCAAATCATTAGACGAGCGAGTGAGGGAATAGCTGGTAGTGGTGCTGCCATTATTATAGGTTACGGTAATAGATTTGATGTATACGGATTTATTTTTATCGTTTACATTGATTGAAATATATCCCGAGAGAGGGCTTGAAGGTGTAAAGGTATAAGTTTTATTGTTTTCTTTTGGGAGCTTCTGCGTGGAAATGGAGTTTGCGCCAACTTTAATTGAAATGCTATTGGTATTGGCTGTTCCATTAGTAGATGCAACTAAGGTGATGTTTGTAATATTGCTTATGGCTTGGTCTGATGTCAATATGAAATCGCCTTTGCCGCCTCCCATCTGCAGGCCTCGAGCCTCTCCACTAGTTTCGCAAGCAATTGTTGCACCAGATGGTGTTGTGGTGAACTGGAAGGTAAGATTTGAATTCGACCAAGATGGCTGGCCATTTGACACTGGCTGAGCGGAAGTTGTTATTTCCGTTTCGGTGGCGTGGGTGGCTATGAGGGCCAAGAGAGCCGCAAGAAGAAATGTAAATGTACGTTTCATTGTTATGATTGTTTTTTGTTATTTCCCTTTATAGAGTAATTTGTTTAAATTGCTGAATACGAAATGATTTATGTCGATAAAAATCGTGCAAAGGTACAGATTTTTGCCGAGAAATGCCGGAGAGGGTGAAGTCGATTTTATGCTCGTCTGTCGAAAAACAACGAACTGGCTAATTGCTTCGGTGAATACGCTATTTTTATCGGTAAAAATCTGTGTGAGCTATTCTGAGTTCTCTGAGTCCTCTGAGTCCTCTGAGTCCTCTGAGTCCTCTGAGGTCTCTGAGTTCTCTGAGGTCTCTGAGTTCTCGGAGTTCTCCGGGGTCATTGCTTGCGATGGTTGATGCGGGCTCGGTACATTTCTTCTTTGATGCCGCCTTCTTCAAGAAATCGGCGTTTGATTCGCTCTATGAGCCTCACCATGAGATAATCATACTGATGGATGAGCGTGAGCGCAACATTGGCGATGGTTTCGGGCGATCGTTGCTTGATTTTCTCAAGATAAATTTCAGGATCGTTGTGTCGTCTTGCGAAACTCCTCATTTGCTGCGTGCGGGGGTCATCATTGCTCCAAGTGCAAAAATTATGAGTGATGAGAAAATCTTCATAGTCGGCTTGGAGCTCGTGCATGCTGCCGCGAGCCACATTCATGAGTTTGATTTCCATCTCTCGTGAAGTGTTTCCGTCGATGCTGGCTTCGACAATGTTTTGCTTTCCACTGCGCGCCGCCTGTATCATCTGGTCGATAGTGCGGTCACCTTTGCTGAAATAGTTGTTGGCAAAATAGTGGGTTATGACAAAGATGCACTGTGCTATCTGATATACTGCAAGCTGCTTGTAGTCGCCGCGCTGAGGCAGAAACGACTTGTCTTGTTCCATTGAGATTTTAATTTACATTTGATGGAGTTATCGGAGATCTCAGAGTAACTTTATGGGCTTATTTCTTTTTGCGGAAGCGGGCGAAGGGTTGCTCCTGGCTGTCGCGGTCTTTGTGACGAGGACGGGGCTTGCCACTGCGCCCCTTGCGGCGCGGGATGCTGCCCTGGTCGGCCTCGCGTGCTTCGCGCTCGGCACGGCGCCGCTCGGCGCGGTTGCGCTTCACCTTGATTTTTTCCCACGACATGGTGGCGTAGTCCTTGCCCTCGACGGCCATCTCCAAGAAAAGCCGCTTGCCGTAGAAGTCGGCGTTTTTCAGTGCGCTGATCACACGGTGGGCATCGCCCTGGCGCACGTCGAACAGCGAGTAGTAGGAAAGCAGGTCGATGCGACCCAGCCCCACGTGTTGGCCGCGCGTGTTCTGGTTGATGAGGCGGATGAGGTCGGGGGCGAAGAAACCGTCGGCCTTGCCCAGGTTGATGTAGACGCGCTCATATCCTTTCTCGGCTACGCGAGAGTCCTTTTCCTCTTTCGTGCGCTTGGGCTTTTCCTCACCTTTTTTGCGCTCCTTCTTTTCGGGCACATAGTCGAGTACGGGGGCATCGCGATAGTAGTCGAGCAGGCGGTTGAATTCCAGCGACAGCAAGCGCTTGAGCAGGTCCTCGCCGCTGAGCCATGAGAGTTTCTTGAGCACGCCAGGCAGATAGGCTGCAATCTCGTCTTCCTGCACCTGCACTTTCTCCAGGCGGTCGGCCAGTGTGAAGAGTTGCTTCTCGATGATTTCCTCGGGCTTGGGCACCTCGCGGCGCTCGAAGGGCTTGCCTATGTGACGCTCGATGTCTTTGAGCTTTCCACGCTCGCGCGAGTGGATGATGCAGATGCTGGTTCCGGTCTTTCCGGCGCGTCCGGTGCGCCCGCTGCGATGGTTGTAGATGTCGTTGTCGTCGGGCAGGGCATAGCTGATGATGTGCGTGAGGTCGTCCACGTCCAGTCCGCGCGCGGCTACGTCGGTAGCCACGAGCAGTTGAAGATTGCGCTCACGGAATTTCTTCATCACCGCGTCGCGTTGTGCCTGCGAGAGGTCGCCGTGCAGGGCATCGGCGTTGTAGCCGTCTTGGATGAGGCTGTCGGCAATCTCCTTGGCTTGCGCGCGAGTGCGGGTGAAGATGATGCCGTAGATGCGTGGCCGGGCATCCACGATGCGCTTCAGAGCCAGGTATTTGTCGCTCGCGCGTACCATATAATATATATGGCGCACGTTGCTCGACCCCTCGTTGCGGGTGCCGATGACAAACTCTTGCGGGTTGTGCATGTAGTTGCTGGCGATGGCGGCAATCTCCTTGGGCATGGTGGCCGAGAACAGGAGCATCTTGCGCTGCTCGGGCACGTGGGTGAGGATTTCGTTAATGTCGTCAACGAATCCCATGTTGAGCATCTCGTCGGCCTCGTCGAGTATCACGGTATTTACGTCGTCGAGTTTCACCTTCTTGCGCTTGATCAGGTCGAGCAGTCGGCCCGGCGTGGCCACGATAATCTGCACGCCTTTGGAGAGTGCTTTGATTTGGCTCTCGATGCTGGAGCCGCCATACACGGGCAGGATGGAGAGGCGGTCGATGTACTTGGCGTAGTCGGCCAGGTCGCTGGCTGTCTGCAGGCACAATTCACGTGTCGGGTCGAGGATGAGTGCCTGTGTGGCGCGGCTGGATGTGTCGACGCGCTGCAGTGTGGGCAAGCCGAAGGCGGCCGTCTTGCCGGTGCCGGTCTGCGCCAGTGCCACCACGTCGCTGTCTTCGTTGAGCAGATGGGGAATCACACGTTCCTGCACGGGCATAGGGGCCAGGTAGCCCAGGTCGCTGATGGCGCGAAGCAGGTCGTCGCGCACGCCAAGTTCTTGAAATGTCATTGTAGTGAAAAGTTATGAATGATGAATTGCCGACCGCAGTCTTGCATCATAGATTAATGATAATGTGTGCAAAGTTACTCATAATAGTGGTGTGGCGCAAAATGAGTGGCAAAGTTTCACATTTTTTATGCCGAAATTCAGGCTCTTATGGGTCGTGAAAAATCAAACATGAAATTTTTTTTGAAAAAAATGCGGAAAAAATTTGGTGGATGAGAAAAAAGCATATACCTTTGCAGTGTACTATTAAACTAGTACACTAGAAAGGAATGTAACATTAAATATAAATAGCCATGTTAAGTGTTGAAAATCTGAAATTTAACTACCGAAAAGCTCAGCGAGATCTATTCGATAATTTCTCGCTAGAACTGAACGAGGGAGGTGTTTACGGCCTGCTTGGCAAGAATGGTGCCGGCAAGTCGACCCTCATCTATCTGATGACCGGCCTGCTCACCCCGCTGGCTGGCCGTGTAACCTATAACGGCGACGATGTGCGCCGCCGTTTGCCCCGCACACTGAGCGACCTCTACCTGGTGCCCGAGGAATTTGAGCTGCCACAGTTGTCACTCAAGCAATATGTGAAACTGAACGCGCCCTTCTACCCCCGCTTCAGCCACGACGACATGATGCGCTACCTGGATCTGTTCGAGATGGAGCACGATGTGCAGTTGCGCTCGCTGTCGATGGGGCAGAAGAAGAAAGTGTTCATGAGTTTCGCTCTGGCCACCAACACCGGCCTGCTCATCATGGACGAACCCACCAACGGGCTGGACATCCCCGGCAAGAGCCAGTTCCGCAAGTTCATTGCCCAAGGCATGACCGACGACAAGATTATCCTCATCAGCACGCATCAGGTGCGCGACATCGACTCCATTCTGGATCACGTGGTGATTATCGACAACAGCCGTGTGCTGCTCAACGCCAGTGTGGGCGAGGTGAGCCGGCGGCTTGCGTTCCGCCCCGTGCAGCCAGGCGAGCAGCCGCTCTATGTGCAACAAAGCGTGATGGGCACGTTGGGCGTGATGCCCGGCAATGGCGAGGAAGAGACCAACGTGGACATGGAGATGCTCTTCAACGCCACCTTGCAGCAACCCGAGCGAGTGAATGAATTGTTTAATCAGGAAAAATGAACAAAGTCATGAAAAATCAAGTATTCGACTGGAGCCGCTTCGTGCAGGCTCTGCGCAAGGAAGTCGTGGAAAACGGACGCCAACTGCTGCTGGCCGTGCTGGTGACCTACGGCACCCTCACCATGCTGATGTTGCTGGGCAACTGGATGAGCTCTGGTGATGAAAGCCCTGAATCGATTCACCTACGTTATACCTTTATTTTTGCTGCCGCCGGCATTGCAACCAGCGCAATGGCATCGCTCGCCTTTCGTGGGCTGATGACCAAGACCGGCCGCGTGGAATTGCTCACGTCGCCCTCGTCGATGACCGAGAAATTTGCCGTCAACGTCGTGGTTTACGGCCTGGGTTACCTGGTGGCCTTCGTGGTGGCTGCGCAGCTGGCCGACCTCACCCGTGTGGCGGTGCTGTGGTTTGCCCGCAGTTCATCGTTGATAGTGCCCGGTCCCATCAATTTCTTGTGTACAGTGCAGGAGATGGGAGACAATTTTTCTCCTCGACTTGCCTATCAGTCGCTCTTTACGGTTTCGCTCTACCTGAGTCTGCTGGCTAATCCGGGCCTGTATATGCTGGGCAGTGTGCTGTGGCCGCGCATTTCGTTCTTGAAGACATGTGCTGCTGTCTATGTGGTTCAAGCGGTGGTGATGATTGTGGGTCTGATCGTGATTAACGGCATGGGCAGTTTCCAGGACTTTGTCATGAGCGTGGTAGATAGCATGAAAAATGGAGGATTCTCTATCTTCATGCTGGAGAGTGTCGCATTGCAGGTGGTGCTCTACTGGGTGCTTGCGTGGGTCGTGTTCCACCGCAAGGATGTGATTTCTAAAGGTATGTTTCACTAATTAAATGAATGCGACAATGGTAACCGTGAGTTTAATCGTTGCGGCCGCAGTGACCCTGGGCACCTGCGCAGCCGTGGTAAAGTAAGGAAATAGACTATGAACTTCAAGGATAATAAAGCGATTTATCTGCAGATTGCCGATCGCATAGGCGACGACATCCTGGCCGGACGCCTGGCTGTGGATGGCAAGGTGCCAAGCGTGCGCGAACTGGCTGCGCAGATGGAGGTAAACGCCAACACTGTGGCGCGCACCTACGATTACCTGCAGCAGACGGGCATCATCTACACCAAGCGTGGACTGGGCTACTTTGTGGCTGCCGATGCCTGCGACCGCATTGTGCGGCAGCGGCGTGAGCAACTCATGCAGGGAGAAATGGACTACTTTATGGGGCAGTTGCGTGCCGTGGGTGTCACGCCCGACGAGTTGCGCGACCTCTACAGCGACTATCTGGCCAGCTCTTGAGGCTTGGCGGGATAATAATAGCGAGGGCTGGGATTCAAATCGTGTTTATCCCAGCCCTCGCATTGCATTTGTAGCCAGTGAATTATTTGCTGGCGTATTTTTTCTTGATAGCGGGCAGTTTCTTCTGAATGTCGCTGATGCGAGTCTCATGGCTGGGGTGCGAACTGAGGAACTCAGGCACATTGCTGCTGCCGGCAGCACTCATCTTCTGCCAGAAGGTGATGGCCTTGTCGGGGTTATAACCGGCGATGGTCATCAGCACCAGTCCCATTTCGTCGGCCTCGCTTTCGTGCTTGCGCGAGAAGGGTTGCATCACGCCATATTGTGCACCCAGTCCATAGACTTGCTGTGCGATGGCCTGCGTCTGGTAGCTCTGTCCTCTCATCACGGCACCCAGCACGTTGGCACCCATCTGTGCGGCCACTTGCTGGCTCATGCGCTCGTTGCTGTGCTTGGCCACAGCGTGAGCTACCTCGTGGCCCATGACCACGGCGAGTTCATCGTCGCTGGAGATGAGCTTCATGATGCCCTCATACACCACAATTTTGCCGCCGGGCATGCACCAGGCGTTGATTTCATCGCTCTTGACCAGGTTGAATTCCCATGCGAAGTTCTTGATTTCGTTTTCCAGTCCGGCGCTGCGCAGATAGGCCTCGGTGGCAGCGGCAATGCGCTTGCCCACTCGGGTGACTTGCTCGCTCTGCACCTTTTGGGTGGAAATCTGAGCCGTTTTCATAAACGAGGCATAGCTGGTGAGGCTTGACTGAAGCACCTCGCTGTCGCTCACAAGGTTGAGTTGTTTGCGTCCGGTGATGGGCACCGACCCGCAGCTGGTGAGCAGCAATGCTGCTACGGCCAGTGAAGCTAGAATTTTTTTCATAATCATTATAGTTTTTGGTTATCATTTCACGAGTGAGTCACAACGTGTTGCGTGGGAGGCAGCGCGGCATTGCGTCGCTCCACAGCATTCATCACGGCGATGGCCAGTTTCTGGAACGAAGCACCCGAGACGCTGTTTTGCAGCACCACGGGCATGCCGTCGTCACCGCCCTTGCAGATGCCGGCCACCAGTGGAATTTGTCCCAGCAATTCCACGCCCAGTGTTTCGGCCAGGTTCTTGCCGCCGTTTTGGCCGAAGATGAAGTATTGCTCGGTGGGATGTGCGGCGGGTGTGAACCACGACATGTTCTCCACGATGCCCAGCACGGGCACGTTCACATGCTCGCCCAGGAACATCGACACGCCCTTGCGCGCGTCGGCCAGTGCCACCTCTTGCGGAGTGGTGACCACGATGGCGCCGGTGATGCCCAGCGTCTGCACCAGGGTGAGGTGGATGTCGCTCGTGCCCGGTGGCATGTCGATGACGAAATAGTCAAGTTCGCCCCAGTCGCCCTCGGTGATGAGCTGCTTAATGGCACTGCTGGCCATGGCACCGCGCCACAGCACGGCCTTCTCTTTGTCGACCAGAAAACCGATTGAGAGAATCTTCACGCCATATTTTTCGGCTGGAATGATGAGCTTCTTGCCGTCGTCGGTTTCTCGCATATACAGTTGCTCATCTTCGATGCCAAACATCTTGGGAATGCTGGGGCCGAAAATGTCGGCATCGAGCAGACCCACGCGGTAACCTTGCTGAGCCAGAGCCACAGCCAGGTTGCTGGCCACAGTGCTCTTGCCCACGCCGCCTTTGCCGCTCGACACACCGATGATGTTTTTCACGCCGGGCAGTGGCCGCTCGTCGGGCTGCGGGTTGATTTCTTGGCGTGTCTTGACGGCGATATTGCCTTTAATTTCTACTTCGGGGCCAATGTGTGTGTTGATAGCCACTTCGGCGGCACGCACTACCGACTTGATAAACGGGTCGGTCTTCTTGTCGAAAATGAGTGAGAAATGCACGGTGTTGCCGTCGATGCGGATGTCGTCTTCTACCATGCCCATTTCCACAACGTCCTTACCCGTTCCTGGGTAACGCACGGTGCGCAGGGCATCGATGATTAAAGCTGGATAAAGTTCCATGTGTCGATTGTGTTGATTTCGTTCTGAGTTGATAATTATTCTTCTTTACCCTCCACATGACCGCGGTTATAGCTGCGGTAGGTGTCGGGTTCGATTTCTATGTCGGGTTCGATGAGTTGCACCTCGTGGGGCAGGTGAAACTTGATGTACTTGATGGTGAGCCCGCGGCTGAGCCATTGCTGCTCATAGTAGGTCTTGATTTCCAGGATGTCGTCGGCCATTCCACTACTGTAGAGGTCACTGGTGTTGACCTCGGTGGGCAGGCTGTTCACCTTGACCAGTTCGCTGGTGTAGGTATACAGGAACGGGCTGTCGGTTTTCAGGTGGACGATGCCGCCGGGCTTGAGTATGCGGCGGTAGTTGTCCAAAAACCGGGTGCTGGTGAGTCGCTTGTTGACTTTTTTCATCTGCGGGTCGGGGAACGTGATCCAGATTTCGCTCACCTCGCCGGGAGCGAACAGGCGGTCGATCAACTCGATGCTGGTGCGCAGAAAGGCCACATTGTGCAGCCCCATTTCCACGACCTGCTTGGCACCGGTCCACATGCGTGCTCCCTTGATGTCGACCCCTATATAGTTTTTCTCGGGGAATCGTTTCCCCAGTCCCACGGCATACTCGCCCTTACCGCAACCCAGTTCCAGCACGATGGGGTTCTGGTTGTGGAAGTAGAGCTCGTTCCAATGCCCACGCATGGGGCAGTTGCCGTCTTTTAACGCCGAAAATGGAAACTGGAACACGCAGTCCATAGTTTCCATTTCGGCAAATTTCTTCAATTTGTTTTTTCCCATATCTGTTATTTGATGACCACCTTGTGGCTCGTGCCACCGAT
This sequence comes from Muribaculaceae bacterium, assembly GCA_017940245.1. Classification (GTDB taxonomy): domain Bacteria; phylum Bacteroidota; class Bacteroidia; order Bacteroidales; family Muribaculaceae; genus Sodaliphilus. The sequence goes on from JAGAYZ010000040.1 coordinate 15,478, forward strand.
GCGCACAACGTAGAATCCGGGATGGATGTCGCTGTACTCGTTATGTCCACCCATCACTGCCAGTGGCACATAGGTGCCATTCATGGCTATGAGTTGTGCGGTGGTAGCTTGTTCCGACTCGATGACGAGTGTGCCGCCTTGAGCCCAAACCTTGTATTGCGCCGCAGCAATGTCGGTCACAGCGGTGTTTTTGCTCACTTGCGTGATTGTGTTCTCGCAGTAGTAGGCAATGCAGTCGGTGGTGGAGAGAGTGGCGTTTTCTATCACGATGATTGATTGCGCGGGCAGTTCGTCATCGGCCTTGACGGTGATGGCGATAACGGCTTGGTCGTTCTCTCCGCCTAGTGTGAGCCCCTTGTCGTTGTAGCATATAATGCGCAGCGTGTTGAGTTGCTCGTCCCATTTCACGATGAACTGCTCACTGCTCAGGGTGGTGGCAACGCCATCTTCTATCACCGAGAGTCCCTCGGGCAGAACGATGTCGCACTGCATTGCCGAGTAGGAAGTCATGTTGGTGAGATTGACGTTAATCATCTGGGTTTGTCCGGCCTCGATGGTAAAATCGTCGATGGTGATGACATCGTCGGTATTGGGCGCAACAGGAGCGTAAACCTCAATCTTGAGGATGATGTTGATGATGCGGTTGATGTCTTCCACATCAATGCGGTTATCGTTATTGACGTCGGCTGCTTCGTACACAAAAGGTGAGCCGGGATCCAGCTTGAGAATGTAGTTGATCACAGCGTTGATGTCAACCACGTCAATGCGTCCGTCAAGGTTGACGTCGCCCTTGCGTATGTCTTCTTTGATATAGAACTCTTTCCATTGTTCGGTAGTCTTGTATTGTTCTATCGAGGCCGAGGGAGCCATGAGTGTGATGGATGGCTGGTCCAGTCCGTACCACACTTCATTGCCTAGCGCGGGCACTTCGATGGCGCGGGTGGTGATGGTGCTCAGCCCGGTCATTCCGGCCATGGCGCGGGTGCCGATGTAGCTGACTGTGGCGGGCACGATGAACTCGGATGGCTGGTTGAGCATGTAGAACGCGTAATCGCCTATCGAGTCAACCTTAGAGGAGTTCATGTCGATGTTGGCGATACCCTTGGCTCCGGCGAAAGCGAAATTGGGGATACGCTCCAAGCCGTTGGGGATATTCGCGCTCGTTGCTGTAGAGTAGAGCAGGGTACCTGTGCCCAACGTGGTGACCGAGGATGGAAACTTGACCGTAGTGAGCGGAGTGGTGGCAAAAGCGTAGTCGCCCACACTGGTCATACTGGTGTATCCGCTCAGGTCAAGTGCTTTAATCGCCGTTCCGGCAAAAGCTCGGTGACCTATGCTCGCGAGCTTATTGCTGAAAGTGATGGCGTTGAGTGCCGAACAGGCCATGAAAGCTTCGTTGCCTATGGCTAGCGGGGCGTCAGTGCCGCTAGTTCCCAATTTCACCGTTTTCAGGCCGGTGCAGCGCAGAAACGCACCGTCGCCCAGCCGTTGCAGGCTTCGTGGTAAAGTGGCAGTGGCATAGGCCGGACATCCGGCGAAGGCGTAAGAGTCGATTGCGGTGAGGCCATCATTCATCGCCACGTTGATGAGCTTGGAGCATCCAGCCAGTGCCGCTTGACCAATAGTCGTTACCGATGAGGGCACGGTGAATCGCTCCAGGGTGGGGTGGCCGGCTAGAGCCATAGGCGGAATCGCATTGGCCGCAAAGATGCGGTGATCGCCCAGCAGTGGGGTAGCACTTTCGTAAGCGGCGATAGTGGCTTGCTCCAGATTGAGGACGGTGAGACTGGTGAGCTTGTCTGTGATAAACACAAAGTCGCGTGCATCCATTACTCCTGTAACGTTGAGCGTGGTCTCGTTGTGGTTGGTCACGAGCGAGCTCAACTGTCCGCCGGCCGTGGGCTTGACGGTAATGGCTGCGGTGGTGAGTGCGCTAAGCACCACGCTACTTATTAAAAGAATATATTTTTGCATAGTTTGCGATATATGTGTGATGTTAATAAACTCGTCTTTAGTTGGCAATGACTTTGAATGTGGTTCCGTTGACCCGCACCATGTAGATGCCGCTGGTTACAGGATACTGGTTGATGCCTGGAGTCACGTTCACCACTGTGGCGATGCCGCTGGCCGAAACCAGTTGTGCGGTGGTGGCTTCTTGGGCTTCGATGATGATGGTGCCATTGCTGCCCCAAGCCTTGATGGGGCTGTCGTGCATGTCGTTTACGCCGGTAATGGTGTTGTCAACGTAGGTCTGCGTCGACATGGCCCGGTAGTCGTGCTGGCGGTCGGCAAAGAAGACGTTGTCAACCAAAATGTTGCTGGTGTGGCTCACGTCGTGTGTGGCCGTAACCTCAAGCAAGAGCACTGCGCCATCGTTGCCTGCAATCACGTCGTTGTCCATTGAGAAGAGCACGATACGATAGGTGCCGTCGTCGCGGCGGTTCATTGCCACGGTGTGATGAGCGGTGCGGTCGGTGAGAGCAGGCTGTTCGCTAGCCAGTTCCAGTCCCTCTGATAGGGTGATGTCGCACTGCAGGGCGTTGTAGGTAGCGTCGTTTCTTAGCTCAACTGGAACGGTGATGGTTTGACCGGCGGTGAGGTTGAGCCCTGTGATGGCCAGCTGGTCTTCGGTGGAGAGCATGCCTGCCATGGGGCCTTTGCCCTTAGCTGCGCGTATGGTGGTGTATTCCTTTTCCATGATGATGTCCACCATGCCGGTGATGTCGAGCACGTTGATTTCCTCATCGTCGTTATGTACATTGGCCGCAGGGAAGACAAATACTTCTGGTGTATAGTCCTGGATGTAATCCACAGTGGTGGTGATGTCCAGCACGTTCACGCGCGAGTCGTCGTTGGCATCACCCAGCAGATAGTCGAGCATAATGTGGAAGTCTTTCCACTGGTCGGCCTGAGCAAAGAGATTGCTCACGTCGTTGTCGCGACGGGTGTCGAGTCGTACGGCAGGCTGATTGACGCCGGCCCATACGCTGTCGCCCAGTGTGGCCACATCGCCGAGCACGTCGATTTGCGTCAATGCTGTCATGCCGGCCATGGCGCGAGAGCCAATGTAGGTGACCGATGCCGGCAGTACGAATGTTTCCATTGCGGTTGCTCCATAGAAAGCATAATCACCTATGTGCTCGGTGCCCTGGGGCAGGATTTGGGGCGTGTTGAGCAGGTTGTTGCCGGCAAAGGCATAATCGGCGAGCTTGGTCAGGGCCGGTATGGTGGCTTGAGTGAGTTGCTGCGTGTAGTAGAATGCACCTTCGCCCAGCGAGGTTACTGTCTCGGGCACTGTGATTTGCTGCAGTGGCGTGCGGGTGAATGCCCACGGCCCGATGGTGGTGAGCTGTGGCATGGCGGTGAGGTCGATGGAGGTGAGCCCCGAACCCGCAAAGGCTTCGGTTCCGATGGTAGTTATCTGGCAGTTGTCGCCCAAAGTGATCGACGTCAGTGCCGTGCAGCCGTTAAAAGCGCTGTTGCCTATCGTGGTAACTGCGTCGCCTAGAGTGACGTTGCTCAAATGGGTGGCGCCCAAAAATGCGGCATTGCCCACTTGCGCGCAGTTGATTGTAATGCTTTCCAGTGCATCGCAACGAGAAAACGCGCCGTCGCCAATGCTGGTCAGCGTCGATGGCAGGCCTATGGTGGTGAGACCAGTGTGACTGAATGCATAAGCACCCAGCGTGGTGAGCCCTTCGGGCAATTGGATGCTGGTCAGATTTTCGCAACCTGCCAGGGCTGCTTGCCCTATGCCCTCGAGGTTGGACGGCAAAACCAAGTGAGTGAGCCCGGTGCCCATGAGCATAGCGTGAGGCAATGTGCGAGCCGGATAGGAGGTGATGGAACTGGCGAGCGATGCGGTGGGGTCGCTGAAAGCAACGATGTCGGCTTGGCTCAGGTCCAGTTCGGTGAGTTGCGTCATTTGCTCGGCGATGAACTTGAAGTCGCGCGCGTCCATCGTGCCTTTCACCGTGAGCGAAGTGGCTGTGAGGTCTTGCAGGTCGGAGCTCAAAGCCCCGGCAGTGGTCTCTATTTCGATGGCGCCGACGTGCATTGCCAGAGCAATGATGGCACCGAAGATGAATTGACGTTGCATGCTGATATGAATGGTCTTAATGTATGGATTATTCTGCTTGAACGCTGGCTATGAAAACTTGGCTCTCGCTTTCGCCTCCCGACACAGGCACCGTTCGGTCGCTGGCTTGCATGGTGATGTCGGTCATGTAGATGATGCCAGATTTCTTGAAAGAGTCGCTGGCGGTGACGGGAATCTCAATCAGAACCCCGTCATAGCCTTTGAAGGACGCGTTGCTCATCGAAAACGACATGATGGTGTAAATGCCGTCCTTCTCGTGAGCCATGACAGAGTGTCCGCGGGCTCGGTTGGTAAGGGTGACATCGTCGCAGTTGATGGTGAGCCCTTCAGGGAGCTGTATGTCGGCTTGCAAGCTGATGATGCCCATGTCACATTCCATGTAGATTTCGGCAATCTTGGTTTCGCCGGGATTGATGGCGAAATCTTTGACGTACAGTCGATTGTCGGCAAGGCTGGAAATGGCGGTCATCATCAGTGCCAGGCTGAGTGCGAGTCGAGTGGTTTGCTTTTTCATATCTATAATAACGTTTTAAAGCTCATAATATTATACAACTTGCAAAGATAATAAAAATCATTGAGTTAAAACGAATTTGGCTCAAAATATTTAGATAAAAAAGGCGATGGTCGCTTGTGAGACCATCGCCTTTTAGATTTTTTGTGCCTAAAAGCGCGTTTCTGTCGAAGTGAAACGGATTTTAGTTCTGCTCGTCCTTGGGGGCAGCCACTACGTTAATGTAAGTGTGGCCGGCACGCTTCTGGAACTCTACTGTGCCATCAATGAGTGCATAGAGAGTGTGGTCGCGACCCATACCCACGTTCAGACCCGGGCGGTTCACCGTGCCGCGCTGACGGCGGATGATGTTACCAGCCTTTGCGAATTGACCGCCATAAATTTTAACGCCAAGTCGCTTGCTTTCGCTCTCGCGACCGTTCTTCGAACTACCTACACCTTTTTTATGTGCCATAATCGATAAAATTTTAGGGGTTAAGCAACTACTTCTTTAATTTTCAGCAAGGTGAAGTACTGGCGATGGCCGTTGAGACGGCGATAGCCTTTGCGACGTTTCTTCTTGAAAACGATCACGTGCTCACCCTTCACGAGCGGAGTTTCCACCTCGCATACAACCTTGGCACCTTCTACGGTAGGTGCGCCCACTGTCACAGCACCGTCGGCATCTACGAGCAGAACCTTGTTGAACTCTACAGCGTCACCTTCGTTCTTCTCGTCGCCGAGATAGTGAACATACAGCTTCTTGCCGGCCTCGGCGCGGAACTGTTGTCCCTGAATTTCTACAATTGCGTACATTTAATTAATTGTATTTCAAGTTAGTCCGTACGGCGGCATGAGCCATGCCCATGCACTTATTGGAGCCTTTCGGGAAAATGCGACTGCAAAGGTACATATTCCGTGTGGAATGGCAATGTGAAAGTAAGGATAAATAAAGAATGTTTAACAATTTATAAGACTGGCGGTCTCTCCTAATGTGAGAGTGACTATGGAGGTGGTGTAGGAATTTTTTTAAAAATATAGGACATAGTCCTATTGAAGTGCGTCGCAATAAAATGGAAGTGAAAAACTAAAAAAAAGATTTTTGCATTTCAATTTTATCTACTACCTTTGCAGCCGATTTTTTTAGAAACATAATTAATTAAGGTGGCTACTGCCCCTGGTGGTGTGGTAACCGTAATACAAGATAGAAGATTATGCCGGAGAATCTAGTGATTGTTGAGTCGCCTGCAAAGGCGAAGACGATTGAAAAATTTCTGGGAAAAGACTACAAAGTGATGTCGAGCTATGGTCATATTCGTGACTTGCACAAGAAAGATTTCAGCATCGATGTGAACGATGGGTTCAATCCCATCTATGAGATACCCGAAGACAAACGCGAGCTGGTGGCCGGTCTCAAAGCGGCAGCCAAGAAGGCCAAGACCGTGTGGCTGGCCAGTGATGAAGACCGCGAGGGAGAGGCCATTGCCTGGCATCTGTATGAAGTGCTGGGATTAAAGCCCGAGACGACCAAGCGCATCGTGTTTCACGAAATCACCAAGACCGCTATTCTGGAGGCCATTGAGCATCCTCGCGACATCGACCTGAATTTGGTTGATGCGCAGCAGGCTCGCCGTGTGCTGGACCGCATCGTGGGCTTCGAGCTATCGCCGGTGCTGTGGAAAAAAATCAAGCCTGCGCTCTCGGCCGGTCGTGTGCAGAGTGTGGCGGTGCGTCTCATTGCCGAGCGGGAAGAAGAGATCAAAAACTTCAAGAGTGAGGGTTATTACCGCATTACCGCTCAGTTTACGGCCGATGAAGAAGGTCAACCGGTTGCTGCCGAGCTCAACCGTCGCTTGGCTTCACGCGCCGAGGCCATGACCTTTGTCGAAAATTGCTCCAATGCCACGTTCAGTGTGGCCGGCGTGAGTGTAAAACCTGTGAAAAAGTCGCCTGCTCCGCCTTTCACCACGTCCACGCTGCAGCAAGAAGCCGCTCGCAAACTGGGATTCTCGGTGAGCCAGACTATGCGTGTGGCACAGTCGCTCTATGAGGCCGGACACATTACTTACATGCGTACCGACTCGGTGAACCTGAGTGCTCTGGCCATGAGCACCATCAGCAAGGAGATTAAAGACAACATAGGAGCCAAGTATTACAAGGCTCGTCGTTACCACACCACCAGCAAGGGTGCACAGGAGGCGCACGAGGCCATTCGCCCCACTTTCATCAACACACACGAAATCTCGGGGACGGCACAAGAGAAAAAACTTTATAACCTGATCTGGAAACGCACCATCGCCTCGCAGATGGCCGATGCCGAGCTGGAACGCACCACCATTGACGTGAGAGTGGATTATGCCGACGGCAAATCCGGTGCGACCGGCGATAACCGTCGCGTGAATAACGACGACCTGTTTGTGGCTACGGGAGAAGTGATCAAGTTCGACGGATTCTTGAAGGTTTATATGGAATCGACCGACGACGAGAATACATCGGCAGGAGACCTTGCCGTGCTGCCTAATTTGGAACAAGATCAACAACTGCAGGCCCAGGAAGTGGTGGCCACGCAGCGCTTCACGCAACAGCCCATTCGCTACACCGAGGCTTCGCTCGTGCGCCGGCTGGAGGAACTGGGCATAGGTCGTCCGTCGACCTACGCACCTACAATCTCCACCATTCAAGCCCGTGAGTATGTGCAGAAAGGAGAGAAGAAGGGTGAGAAGCGCGAGTTTGAAATCATCACGCTCAAGAAAGGAAAAATAACCACCCGCACTAGGAGTGAGATGGTGGGAGCCGAGAAAGGCAAATTGATTCCCACCGACATCGGTATGGTGGTCAACGATTTCCTGCTCAAGTATTTCCCCACTATCATGGACTATAATTTCACGGCTCGTGTTGAGAATAACTTCGACGAAATCGCAGAAGGGAAAGAGCGCTGGAACGATGAGATTTCGCGCTTCTACAAAGATTTTCATCCCAATATCGAGAAAGTTTCTACCATGCGGCTCGAGCACAAAGTGGGCGAGCGTGTGCTGGGCGTCGACCCCCAATCGGGAAAACCCGTGTCGGTGAAAATCGGTCGGTATGGGCCACTGGTGCAATTGGGAAGTTCCGACGATGAGGAGAAACCGCGCTTTGCCTCGTTGCTCAAGAGCCAGAGCGTTGCAACGCTCACGCTGGAAGAAGCCCTGCGCCTGTTCGAACTGCCGCGGGTGCTCGAAGACTACGAGGGTGAGCCTATCATGGTGGCCGTGGGTCGCTTCGGCCCCTATCTGAAACATGGCAAAACTTTTGTGTCTATCCCCAAAGACATCGCGCCGCTCGAAATCACACACGACCAGGCTGTGGAACTGATCGAGGCCAAGCGCAAAGCCGATGAGCAGAAGGTGATCAAGACATTTGCCGAGGAGCCGGAATTGCAGGTGCTCAATGGTCGTTTCGGTCCCTATATCAGTTACAAAAAGCAGAATTATAAGATTCCGCGCAAGACCGACCCTGCCTCGCTCACGCTGGACGATTGCCGTGCTATTGTGGAGGCCGGCCCTGCTCCCAAGACTGCGCGTCGCCGCGCTGCACGCAAGTAGAACGATGCGATAGAAACACAGTCAAGCCTTGGCATGGGTGAAAAACCATGTCGAGGCTTTGATTTTTGTCAGAAAAGTAGTGACGTAGGTTAGGGCCAAGTTGCTCACGCTCGAAAAAACAAAAAAAACAAATTTTTCTTTTGCTTTTCGATTGCTTATTCGTAACTTTGTGGCTATGAAAACCTCAATTGCCAATCAGTTATACTTAAAGGACACTGCGTTCAACAGTCTGATGCAGCAGCGCATCTACAACGTGTTGCTTGTGGCCAGCACCTACGATGCTTTCATGCTCGAGGAGGACGGCCGCATCGAGGAGCAAATTTTCCTGGAATACGTGTCGCTCAACCTGAGTTCTCCGCCTCGGGTGACGCTGGTGGGCGACTATGCCGAGGCAGCAGCTATGCTGGCCGAGAAGCACTTTGATCTCATCATAGCCATGCCAGGCGGAGATGTGACGGTCACCTTTTCGCAGGCATCGGCCATCAAAGCGCAGTACCCTCACATCCCCTTCGTGGTGCTCACTCCATTTTCGCGTGAGGTGTCGAGACGACTGGCAGGCGAGGATTTCAGCGGGGTGGACTATGTGTTCAGCTGGCTGGGCAATGTGGAATTGCTGGTGGCTATCATCAAACTGCTGGAAGACAGGATGAATGCTCCACACGATGTGCTGGAAGTGGGCGTGCAGATGATTATGGTGGTTGAAGACTCGGTGAGGTTCTACTCGTCGGTGCTGCCAGCCATCTACAAATTTGTGCTCAACCAGTCTCGCATATTCTCAACCGAGGCGCTCAATGGCCACGAGGCTAAGTTGCGCATGCGTGGGCGCCCCAAGGTGATGCTGGCCCGCGACTATGAAGAGGCTCTGGCACTATATGAAGAGTATCACGACAATATGCTGGGCATCGTCAGTGATGTGTCGTTTAAGCGTGCTGGAGTCAAAGACCGTGGCGCTGGTTTGGCCCTTGCTCGCGAATTGCGTCGCCGCGATCCATATCTGCCCATCATCATTGAGTCTAGCGAGAGTGAGAACCGCGACCATGTGGCCGACTTCGACGGGGTGTTCCTTGACAAAAATTCAAAGAAACTGCCTGTGGATTTGGGCAAGACCATCACACAGCTGTTTGGTTTCGGCGATTTTATTGTGCGTGACCCCCACACCCAAGAAGAAGTGATGCGCTTGCACGACCTCAAGGACTTCCAGTATAGATTCCATGAGATTCCCGACGAGTCGCTGCTTTATCATGGCAAGCGCAACGATATCTCGCGCTGGCTCTACTCCCGTGCCTTGTTTCCCATCGCTCAAGTGGCTAAGATGCACCCTATGACCGATGTTGGCGAGGCCGATGCGGTGCGCAACCTGTTGCAGGAACTTATCGTGCGCTACCGCAAGATGAAAAACCAGGGCGTTGTGGCCGAGTTCCGGGCCGACCGTTACGACCGTTATTCCAGTTTTGCCCGCATAGGGCAGGGTTCGCTGGGAGGAAAAGGCCGTGGCTTGGCGTTCATCGATTCCATCATCAAGCGCAACCCTCAGTGTGAAGATTTCCAGGGGGTGACCGTGCGCATACCTCACACGATAGTGCTGTGCACCGACGTTTTCGATGAGTTTATGGAAACCAACGGATTGTATCCGCTGGCGTTGTCGGACGTGGATGACAAGGAAATACTTGATGCCTTCCTTGCGGCACGCCTTCCCGACCGTCTTGTCGAGGATTTCGCGGCCATATACGATGTGATTGAAGGACCACTCGCCATACGCAGCAGCAGTTTGCTCGAAGATAGCCATTACCAGCCATTTGCCGGCATCTATGCCACCTACATGGTGCCGCATTTGCCCGATAAAGAACAATCCATCGGCCTGCTGGCTACCGCAGTCAAGGCGGTCTATGCCTCGGTGTTCTACCGCGACAGTAAGGCTTATATGGTGGCCACGAGCAACGTGATAGACCAAGAAAAAATGGCGGTTATCATTCAGGAAGTTGTAGGACAACAGCATGGGCAGTACTACTATCCATCGTGCGCTGGAGTGGGGCGGTCGCTCAACTATTATCCAGTGGGCGAAGAACGCGCTGCCGACGGTGTGTGCGAAGTGGCCGTGGGGCTAGGAAAACACATCGTGGATGGTGACCGCTCACTGCGATTCTCGCCTCGACATCCGCGACACGTGCTACAGACCAGTACGCTGCAACTGGCACTGCGCGACACGCAGACCACCTTCTGCGCTCTAGATACTAGTATGGCGGATGCGCAATTTACGGTCGATGAGGGATTTAATATTGCCCGCCTGCCCATTCAGGCAGCGGCCGACCGTGGCGAACTGCGCTACATGGTATCGACCTATGATTTCCAGAATGAGCGTCTCATTGACAACGACACCATGCCGGGGCGCAAGGTGGTTACCTTTGCCAACGTCTTGCGGCACGATACTTTCCCGCTGGCTTCCATTGTTGATTTCATGCTCACCACTGGACAGCAGCAGATGGGCCGCCCCGTAGAGGTGGAGTTTGCTGCGGTGATGAATACCGATGGCTCGAGCGAAAATCGCGGCACACTCTACTGGTTGCAGATACGCCCTATGGTGGACCGCTGCGAGATGCTGGATGAGGAAGTGCTGAACTGGCCGCATGAAAAAGCGCTAATAATTAGCGACAAAGCCCTGGGCCATGGTGCTACCGATGGAATAAGATCGGTTTTAATGGTGAAACCCGAAAAGTTTTCTTTTGCAAATAATGCAGCCATTGCTGCCGAGATTGAAAAAATAAATAGTAACTTTACAGCCGCAAATGAGAATTACATTCTCATCGGTCCCGGCAGGTGGGGCTCGAGCGACGCTGCCCTGGGTATCCCGGTGAAGTGGCCGCACATTTCGGCGGCGCGCCTCATCGTGGAGACAGCAGTAGACGGCAATAGGATAGAGCCTAGTCAAGGCACCCATTTTTTCCAAAACCTCACCTCGTTTGGTGTGGGGTATTTCACGGTGGGAGGCCCCGATAGCGAGAGTTGGCTGGATATGGATTATCTGAGCCGGTGCGAAGCGGCTTACGAGAGCGAGTTCCTGCGTCTCATCAAATTTGACGAGCATCTGCCCATTGCCATTAACGGGCCCAAAGGCTGCGGCATCGTGCTCAAGCCCGGAGTAGAGCTGAATCCCGTGGCCGATGACGATGACATGATAGAAACGTATCAAATATAGATCTCAAAAAATTGACCAGATGGCTTTTTTTACGAAACTTAAACATGCCTTCGGTTTTAATGAGAATGGTGATGACCTGGACGATGAACTGGGTTATGACCTGTCAAGTGCGCCCTATGTGAACCCTTTCAGAAAAGGCGAGCAACAGGAGAGTGCGTCCCCGACCAGAAAGTCGGAGCCAGAAGTCGAAGAATATATAGAACCGATGCGTAAATCGCATGAGGCTCAGGAAATTAATAAGGCTGAGAATGATGTGCAGTTACCGCAATCGGTTGCCGCGGTCAACGAGGCCGAGCACCGCATCATGCTGGCGCAGCAACGTGCCAACATGCTCACCCAGCGTGTGGTGGACATGGAAAACCAGATGCGGCAACAGCAACAGGCACTCGATGATGCCCAAGCCGTGCATCAGCGCGAAATTAAGGCCATGCAAGACGCTCTGAACCAGGCAAAAGCCGAAGCGGCTAAAATCATCGACATCGAGCAGCAATACAAGAATAAACTGGAAGAGCAGCAAGCCGAGTCGCGTGCCATGCGTGAGCGCTATGACCAGCTCATACAAGAGCGCAACGAGCTGGAATCTGAGCTGGATGGCCGGGTGAAGCAAGCCGAAGCGCAGGCACAATCGCGCGCGGCCGAGTTGGATGAGGAAGTGAGGCGACTCAACCAACACATCGAGGCCATGCGGCAAAAGGCACAAGAGCAGGCACAACGCCAGCGTGACCTGGAGACCGACAAAAATAACCGCATCGAAGACTTGAAACGACAGTTGGCCACCGCTGCCACGCTGGTGGATGATTATCGCGATGAGATGAACTCAATCAAGCGGCAGATGCTGCAGGCCCAGGACAAGCAGGGCGTGCTGGCCGACGAGGTGGAGGAATACAAGCGTCTGCTGCATGAGTCGCAAGCCGCCGAGATGACGGCCCTGGCCGATATGGAACGGTACAAAAAAGAAACCGATCGTGCTTTGCGGGCTAAAAATAATGCCGTGGCCGAACTGGAATCGCTGCAAAACAATCGGGCTGCCGACGACGACCGCCTGGCAGCCGAATACCAGCAGCGCATAGATGACCTCACGCGGCAAGTGGCGCAGGCACATGAAGAAGTAGAGCGCCTGCAAGCACTGGAGGCGGAGTGTAATTCCAAACTGGAACAGATGCAGAGCGATGCACGCTCATCAAGCATAGAACTGAACGAGAAAACAACCCGCGCAACACAGCTCGAAGGACGTCTCAGGGAGTGTGAAGCACAACTGGAGCGTGTTACCGAAGAAAATAAGAAATATGGCGATATTGCCGCTCAGCACGTGGCCACCACACGCCAGCTCGATGAAACGCGTCGGGAGCTGGAATCACTGCGCAAACAGAACATCGCTTCGCAGGGTGAACTGCATCAACTGGCGGGCGATTTGGCTGCGGCTCAAGCCCAGGTTGAGCAACTTACCGAGCAGTTGCGGCAGGCGACCAGTCATCACGAAGAAATACAGGCCGAAAGAACTGTTATTCAAATGGATGATTTCGAGCCGGAGTTGCAGCCCGAAGTCCAAGCGACTTCCGCCCCGGCTGAAACGGAAATAGAGCCGGTTATTGAGGTTGAATCGATTGCCGAACCTCCCAGCGATGAGCCTATAGTGGAACCAGACTTGGAGGCTGAGCTTGAGCCTGTCGAGGACATTGAGCCGGTTATCGACTCAGTGACCGTCGAGTCAAAGCCCGAGAAGGGAAGCGACCCCACTTTGCACACTCCCACACTCGATGACCTGGACGACATCGACTGGCTCATGCCAGTGGAGCCCGATCCCATTCCCGAGCCAGAACCCGAGCCGGAACCGGTCAAGGTGCGATATGACGACCCGCGCCAGTTGTCACTTTTCTAGGCTGCGGGCGGCTGCAAGATATGCCCAAAATGCAGAATTTTTTGCGTGGGTGGCTTTTATTTTGTAATTTTGCAATGTCGTGTGCGACAAATGCATGAGATGAAACGATTACTAGTAATATTGATTGTGTTCATCACGCTGGCTGTGAGTAACATGGCCAGTGCTCAGCTTTCGTGGCGCGAGACAAACCGCGATGTGCCTGGTCGCAGCCTCATCGACCCTAAGGTGAGCGACGGCATTGAGATGTATGGCATGAATGGTGTCATCACCATCAAGACCCCGCGTCGCATCACAGTGCGTGTGTTCACCATTTTGGGGCAGAGTGTGTCACAGGCCACCCTGAACCCGGGAACATCGGAATTGCGCATCGGCACTCGTGGCATATATATTGTGAAAATTGGTAATATCACCCAAAAGGTGGCATTATAAATGACAGAACTTAACTATTTAACTAACCTAATAAAATCTGATTTGCAACATGGCAATGAATGAGAAAATTGATTGGAGCAACCTTTCGTTCTCCTACATGAAAACCGATTACAATGTTCGTTGTACATTCCGCGACGGAAAGTGGGGTGAAATTGAAGTTTGCAGCGATGAAAGCATTTCACTGCACATGGCCGCCAGCTGCTTGCACTATGGCCAGGAAATCTTCGAAGGTCAGAAAGCCTTCCGCGGCAAGGATGGTAAGGTGCGTCTGTTCCGCATTGAAGAAAACGCCAAGCGCATGCAAAACAGTGCCAAGGGTATCAAGATGGAGCCTATTCCCACCGAGTTGTTCGTGGAAATGGCCAAGAAGGTGGTAGAGCTCAACGCCCGCTTCATTCCTCCCTATGGCAGCGGTAGCTCGCTGTACTTGCGTCCTCTGGAAATCGGTATCACTCCACGCGTGGGTGTGAATCCTGCCGACGAATACATGTTCATCATTTTCGTTACTCCAGTAGGCCCCTACTTCAAGGAAGGCTTCAAGCCCACCAAGGTGGCTATCTATCGCGAGTTTGACCGTGCAGCACCTCTGGGCACCGGTAAGTGGAAAGTGGGTGGTAACTACGCCTGCGGTATGGGCGCAACAGCCAAGGCCAAGGCCAATGGCTTCAGCGCAGCCCTGTTCCTGGATCCCAAGGAGAAGAAATATCTCGATGAGTGCGGTCCGGCCAACTTCTTCGCTATCAAGGATGGTGTCTACATCACTCCCAAGAGCGAGAGCATCCTGCCTTCAATCACCAATATGAGTCTGCAGCAACTGGCTGAGGACATGGGCCTGAAGGTGGAACGTCGTCCCATCCCCGTGGAGGAACTCGACGAGGTGCAGGAAGCTGCTGAATGTGGAACGGCAGCTGTGGCAACTCCCATCGGTGAGATTTATGACGAAGGCATGAACAAGACCTACAAGATTTCCAAGGACGGAAATCCTGGCCCTGTCACTACCGAACTCTACAACCGCCTGCGTGGTATCCAGCTCGGTGAGCTGCCCGATACGCACAACTGGACTATGGTGATTGAGAACGTATAAGGTTAAACAAATATTCTGTAGCAGAGCCGTTGCGTCGTTAGGTTGTAACGGCTCTGCAAGTTTTTACACAAACGAAGATGCTGGACTACAACGCCATTATTGAAAAATTTTACACCCCTGGTTACCCCGACTACGAGCTGCTGGTAACCCATAGCCGTCAGGTGGCAGAACTGGCCACCAAGCTGAGTCGTCGTTATCTGGCATCGCATCCCGGCGAGGTGATTGACCTTGGCTTTGTCTATGAAGCGGCCATGCTGCATGATGTGGCCATTTTCAAGACCAACGCACCGGGTATTGGCTGCTATGGTGATGAGCCATATATCCGCCATGGCATTCTGGGACGCGAGTTGCTCGACGGGTTGGGACTGCCGCGCCATGCGATGGTGTGTGAGCGCCACACGGGGTCGGGCATTTCGGCCAAGGATGTGAGGGTGCAGCACCTCAATCTGCCTGAGCGCGACATGCTGCCGCTCTCGCTGGAAGAAAAGGTGATTTGCTATGCCGACAAATTTTACAGTAAGTCGCACGTTCACCGCATGAAGTCGATGAAGCGTGCCATCATGTCGCTGTCGCGGTTTGGCGACGACACCCTTGCCCGATTTGATGCGTTGATTGCTCTTTTTGGCCCTCCCGAGGCCTGAATCACGCGATTATTGAATCTTAGTCATGTGGTAGCCCATGGTGTGCAGTTGGACGGCCATGCCCATGAGATAGAGTTGTCGCAGACAGGCAACGTAGGCTTGAAAAGCTTCGGGTGTACTGGGCTCGAAGCCGTGATGGCGCAGCATGTCGTTGGCCATGGTGGCACAGTCGCCCACTAATTTTTCGGTCTTTTTACATTCATCGCCGCGCAGCATGAGCACATCTTCCATAATATACTCGTCCATATTATCATAACCGCGCTTGCCGCGCATATAGGCATAAACGTCGGGCATAGGGCCATAGATTTCCCAGTCTTGGTCCCAATATTTGGCCATAGCCATCCCTATATACATCATCCATCCCAGCGATGCGGTGGGGTAGTGCTCATATTCTCGCACGCCATCGGGCAGATAGGCGTTGCCGATGGCCACCCATTTTTCTTCCACGTCGGGACATTCGGGCCAGTGTGCGTCGATGCTTTTCAGCCCGAGCAAGAATTTGTGCAACGCGTCGTGCAGTTGGATTTCAAAAGTCATTGTGCAGTGTGTATTCTTTATCGCGTGTGTTCCTCATTGTGAGGATGACGTACACGAGCCATTAATCGTGGTGCAAAGTTACTACATTCCTCACTCTTTCCGCAATTTTTGGTCAAAATAATGGGATTCACCAGAAAGAAGAGGACAAAATTCTAGATTCTGTCCTCTTTCCTTTATGGGGTGATTGATGAGTTATTTTGCGGGTGTGAGAATAGCGTTGATGAGCGCGTTCACGTCCTCCACATCCACACGTCCGTCACCGTTGGCATCGGCCGAGCGGCCATACAGCGAAGGACTGGTCTCTTTGAGAATCAGATTAATTACGGCGTTCACGTCCTCCACATCCAGTTTCGAATTCCAATCCATGTCAAGCCGTGCACATTTGCCATAGTTGGCACCCTTGTAGATGATGTTGCCGTCCGCATCCTCCACATGGTGAAGACCTATACTGCTGTAATCACCTGTGGTATATGGACCCATATAACCGGGGAATAAAAGGTCACCGTCTATACCACTATCATAGCCGACTCCTTCAACAAAGGTACCTGCTAAGTCCTGATACTTAAATTTGAAGGTCTGTCGAGGTTGACCATCCACATCTGCCGTTCCTATTGGTTGAAAGCGACCTTGGTCGGAGAAATCATACAAGACAGCCTCTTCTCCATAATCAATATTAATAAATATATCTCCCCAAAATCTCTCCGCTCCTAACCCAAAATAACTGTCTTTGCTGGAACGTATATAGACTTTAGGTGCTTCTTCACGCAGGATTGCGATAGGTTCTGTTGTTGAGCAATTAATCACAGGGGTGTCCCATGAAATGCGGGGATAACGATAGCATTTCTTATAGGTAATACCGTCAATAATCGTATCTCCCTTCACCTCAACAATATAGAATAAGTCGTATTCGTTATATTCTTCTCCATCCAGACTACACACAGTTTCAAAATTCACCCACTTCACGCCTTCACGCAGTAGCGGCATGTACTTTTCTTTTAGCGGTAGCAGGTCGGAAGCGGTGTAAATCACGGTTCCATTAACTTCGCAACTGACGAGATTGTCATAGTTTCCCGGAGCCTTAAAAATCCATGTGTTGAGAGGACCCTCTTCGCTGCCCACGCCGTCAATCCACCATCCTGATGCCCACGCAGTATCGTCTTTGGGGATGTCCAGTCGCATTACATTTAAGGCTTGGTGTTCGGTGCCACGAATGTTGATAGACTTGTTCTCGTTGACATACATGGTCACATACAACGGTTTTGAATTGGTGTTTCCCGCAACGAAGATTTCATCACCTTTACTAGCTCCAAAATCGTATAGCAGATATTTTTCGACCGATCCAGCAGGGAAACAATAAACTTTTTTATCCGTTTCATACAGTGCTAGTACATAGTCGGTCGTGCCAGAGTTATAATCATTGTAGGAATACAGTTTCTTGCAGGGTAAATCGGCTATTACCGTATCGCCAGCGATAAAATAGTCAAAATCAAAGATTGCGTCTTCGGGAGCGAATAAGGCCTCATGGTGCATGTGCCATGTTTTGCCTTCACACAGCAGCGGCGTGTACTCGGCCGCTTGAGCGGCTGCCAGAGTGACCCAGCATGCCGCTAATAGTAATAATGTGTAATTCTTTTTCATAACCATAGGTATTTAATGAATAATTTAAGAGCTTTATTCTCGGCAAATATACAAAAATATACAATATCTGGTTTTACCCCCCCCATTTTTAATCATATTTAACAAAAAATAGGTGCGTCACCTTGCGATGACACACCCATGATGGAATAATTATTGATGAATTACCTCATCAGGCTTGCTTGCTAAGCTGGTCGTGCATGTTGAGAGCGGCACGGCGTCCGTCGCCCATGGCCAGGATTACCGTGGCACCACCGCGCACGATGTCGCCACCGGCATAGAGGTCGTTCACGTTAGACTGCATGGTCTCTTCGTTGACCACGATGGTGTTGCGGCGACTCACTTCCAGTCCCTGGATAGAGCGGGGCACGAGCTGGTTGGGCGATACACCTACAGCCACGATGACCAGATCGACAGGAATCTCCTCGATGGCACCTTCCACGGGCACCGGCGAGCGGCGACCGCTGGCGTCGGGTTCACCCAGTTCCATGCGCTGGATGCGCATAGCCTTCACACGACCTTTCTCATCGCCCAGATACTCGATGGGGTTGTGCAGAGTCATGAATTCGATGCCCTCTTCCTTGGCGTGACCCACCTCTTCGAGACGGGCGGGCATTTCCTCCTCGCTGCGGCGATAGACCAGGATGACGCGCTCGGCACCCATGCGCTTAGCGGTGCGGGTAGAATCCATAGCGGTGTTACCGCCACCAATCACGGCGATGGTCTTGCCGGTGAGCACCGGAGTGTCGCCACCGCGACCAGCACCCATCAGGTTGATGCGGGTGAGGTATTCGTTGCTCGACATCACGCCGTTCAGGTTCTCGCCAGGGATGTCCATGAAGCGGGGGAAACCGGCACCGGAACCCACGAATACACCCTTGAAGCCCATCTCGTGCAGGTTGTCGTAGGTGATGGTCTTGCCCACGAGCACGTCTTTCTCAAATTTAACGCCCATTTTGCGCAGGCCTTCAATTTCGAAGTCCACGATGTTGTTGGGCAGACGGAACTCGGGAATACCATACTTGAGCACACCACCGATTTCGTGCAGTGCCTCGAACACGGTCACGTCATAGCCGCGCTTGGCCATGTCGCCGGCAAACGACAATCCGCTGGGGCCACTACCAATCACAGCCACCTTGATGCCATTCTTGGGAGCCATCTCGGGCAGGCGACCGTCGTCGTGGTTGCGCTGCCAGTCGGCGGCAAAGCGCTCCAGATAGCCGATGGCCACTGCGGGGTGTTTCATCTTCAGGTGGATGCACTTGCTTTCGCACTGCTTTTCCTGGGGACACACGCGGCCGCACACAGCGGGCAGCGAGCTGGTCTGCTTCAGCGTGGCAGCAGCTTCGGCAAAGTTGCCGCGCTCAATGTTCTTGATGAAAGTGGGGATGTTGATGTTCACGGGGCATCCGGTCACACACTGCGGGTTGGCGCAGTCGAGGCAGCGGCTGGCTTCGAGCACAGCCTGCTCTTCGTTGATGCCTTGGTTCACTTCCTCATTGCAAGTGATGCGGTAAGCGGGGTCGAGTTGAGGCATCTCCACACGCTGGATGGAGGTGCGCTCCTTGGGAGTTTTGCTATTGCGCAGTTCTACGCGCCATTGCTCGTTGCGCAGAGCGTTGATATCGTTAGTTTCCATTATATGTTTCTGTCTTGTTAGGCTAAAAAGCCGGTTATTGATTAAAAGCCACTTGATTGATTATTGAGCACCTTTGAGACGCATCATGAGCTCGTCAAAGTCGATTTGGTGAGCGTCAAACTCGGGACCCTCGACGCACACAAAGCGCGTCTTGCCACCCACGTTCACACGGCAGGCACCGCACATGCCGGTACCATCGACCATGATGGCGTTGAGCGAGGCCTCGGTGGGCACGTTGTATTCCTTGGTGAGTTTGGATACAAACTTCATCATGATGGCCGGTCCGATGGTGACGCAGTAGTCCACCTTCTCGCGCTTGATGACTTCTTCCACACCGGCGGTGACAAGACCTTGCTTGCCGTAAGAGCCGTCGTCGGTCATGATAATCACGTCGTCGCTCGATTCACGCACTTCCTTTTCCAGGATGATGAGGTCTTTAGACCGACCGGCCAGCACGCTCACCACGCGGTTGCCGGCTTCCTTCATGGCACGGATAATGGGTAGCAGCGGAGCCACACCCACGCCGCCACCGCAGCACAGCACTGTACCGTAGTTCTGGATGTGAGTGGCTTGTCCCAGCGGACCCACAACATCGGTGAGGCAATCGCCCGGTTCCAGAGCACAAATTTTCTTGGTGGATTCGCCCACAGCCTGGATGACCAGCGTGATGGTTCCTGCCTTGGTGTCACTGTCGGCGATGGTCAGGGGGATGCGTTCTCCCTTTTCGCCACAACGCACAATCACGAAGTGACCGGCACGGCGAGCCTTGGCGATGAGGGGTGCCTCGACTACGAGTTTGGTCACGTTCTCCGAGAATTTCTCTTTCGATACAATCTTGTTCATTGTCTAGTTTATGTAAAGTTAATTAGTTGATATTCGACTATTCAAATTCGGTGCAAAGGTACAACTATTTTCTTAAATAAAGATGTATAATTAATAATATTTTTGAGTATTTCTCGCTGTGTGACGCCCGTGAAGGTAAAGAGCGTGTGTGTCAACTGTTTTTGCGGTAACTGACAATGGCCCAAATCCACAGCACGGCGGCCATGATGCACAGGCACATGAACTGCCACTGCAACGAGGCAAAAGTGACAGGCTTGAGATAGATGGCGCGCATGGCTTCCATGAAGTAGCGCATGGGATTGATCAGGGTGAGCGTCTGTGACCACTGTGGCATGCTGGCAATGGGGGTGAGCATGCCGCTCATGTGCATGAAAATCATCATGAAGAAGAAAATGAGCAAGGCGGCCTGCTGAGTGGTGCTGCTGTAATTAGACACAATGAGTCCCAGACTCGACATCACCAGCACGAATGCCATGGCAAAGAGATAGATGAGCCATAGTGGCCCCACCGGCCAGTAACCATGGATGAGCCATGCCAGAAAGATGGCAAAAGTGAGCAGGAACAGGCCCACGACAATGTAGGGAATGAGTTTGGAAAGAATAAACTCCACCTTGCTGATGGGGGTGACGTTGATTTGCTCAATGGTGCCCTTCTCTTTCTCGCCCACGATGTTGAGGGCCGGCAGGAATGAGCAGATGAGGATGAGAATGAGCGCCATCAGAGCCGGAATCATGTATAGCTTGTAGTCGAGGGTGGTGTTGTAAAGGTAGCGCGGTTCCACGTTGAAGCGTGCGGTGCGGGTTATTCCGGCATCCAGGCCGGCTTCGTCGCGCAGTTGTGCCGAGTAGTCGGCCAGGATTTGCGTCACGTAACCCGTCGACAGACTTCCTTTCATGCCGTTGACCGAGTTGGTGGCCACTGCCACATGTGCCATGCCGTGGGTGATGAGTTTTTTCTCAAATTCAGGCTCAATCTCGATAATCATGTCGGCATCGGCATTGTCGATGGTAGCCATGGCGTGGCGATAGGAGGGGTATGTGCCCACAAGATGAAAGTTGGGCGAGGCACTGAGCTTGTGCACCAGCCGTTGCGAGAGTGGGCTGTGGTCGTTGTCGACCATGCTGAAGTTGATGTGCTTGATTTCTTGTGTGGCGATGCGGGGCACCACATTGATGACCGACAGCGGGAACAGCACATAGATGAGTGGCAGCACGATGTTGCGCATCATCTGCTTGAATTCTTTCTCTATGAGGAAGGGTAGTACCACTTTTCAGTTATCTCTTTAACAAGTTTACGTTTTTTTTGTTCATCTCTCCAGGTGCCGGCTATAGCCGTTTCTTGAATGTGGCCAGCGACACGCTCACCAGCACCACGGCCATGATGGCGAGTATGGCCGTTTCGTGCATCACATGTTGCACTTCCACGCCTTGAATCATGAGTTTGCGCACTGCCGACACATACCACCTGGCCGGAATCAGCGAAGCCACGTGCTGGTACAGGGTGGGCATGCTCTCGATGGGAAAAGTCATGCCCGAGAAATAGATGGTGGGCACGATGAGCAGCAGCGAGAGTATCATGGCGGCCAGCTGGGTGCGCACCAGTGTGGAGATGAGCAGACCCAGTGCCAGCGACACGATGAGGTATATCATGGAAATGCCCATAAAAGCGGGTAAACTGCCGGCAAAGGGCAACCCCAGCAGATATTTGGACAAAATGAGAATGGTGACCAGGTTGATGATGGAGATGACCAGATAGGGAATCAGCTTGGCGATGATGATCACCAGCGGGGGCAACGGCGAAGCCAGCAGTACTTCCATAGTGCCCATTTCCTTTTCACGCACGATCGACACGCTGGTCATCATGGCGCAGATGAGCAATAGAATCATGCCCATGTTTCCTGGCACGAAATTATACTCGCTGCGCAAGTGTGGGTTGAACAGAGCGTGGGTGACGGGAATGATTTGGAATTGGGGTTCGATGCCCAGTGTGGCCGAAAACTCCTGCGCGATGCTGGTGAGCACTTGTTGGGCATAGGCCGTGCGTGCCGAGGCCTGGTTGGGCTCGCTGCCGTCGATGAGCAACTGCACAGAGGCCTCACGGCTGTGACCCAATTGCTGTGCGAAATTCTCGGCGAGCACCATCACCACGTCGGCTTCTCCATTCTCAAGCATGTGTGTGGCCTGCGACACATTGTCGGCACTGCCCACCAGGTGGAAGTAGTGGTTGGACGAAAACCGTTCACACAATTGCTGGGTGACGTCGTCGTGTGAAAAATCGACGACAACCATGCGTATGTCCTTGACCTCGGTGGTGATGACGTAGCCAAACAAAAGCACCATCACTACCGGCAGTACCAGCAGGATGAGCATCGTGCGCACATCGCGGAAGATATGGCGGAACTCTTTCAATATGAAACTGCGCAACTGGTTCATGAGTCGGTTCTGATTGCGGTTCGGGCAAGTGAGAGGAATACTTCGTACATGTTTTCGGCTTCAAAGGTGCGCTTGAGTTCTGCGGGCGTGTCCAGGGCGCGGATTTGTCCGTCGACCATGATGCTCACGCGGTCGCAGTACTCGGCTTCGTCCATGTAGTGCGTGGTGACAAAGACGGTGATGCCACGGTCGGCAGCGCGGTAGATGAGTTCCCAGAACTGGCGCCGCGTGATGGGGTCCACACCACCGGTGGGCTCGTCGAGAAACACGATTTTGGGCTCGTGGAAGATGGCCAGTGAGAACGCCAGCTTCTGTTTCCACCCTAGAGGCAGTGAGCGCACCATGGTGTCGCGCTCATTCTCAAAGCCCAATTCTTGCAGCAGAATGGCTGTTTTTTCCTTGATTTGGCGGCGGCTCATGCCGTAGATGCCACCGAAAAGGCGCAGGTTCTCGGCTACTGTGAGGTCGTCGTAGAGCGAGAACTTCTGACTCATGTAACCGATGTTTTTTTTCACTTGGTCGGCTTGGTGATACACATCGTAACCGGCCACAGTGGCGTGGCCGGCACTGGGCACACTCAGTCCGCACAGCATGCGCATGGCGGTGGTCTTTCCAGCGCCGTTGGCACCCAGAAAACCGAATATTTCACCCTCATGCACCTTGAAGGTGACGTGGTCGCAGGCTACAAATGTGCCAAACTGCTTGGTGAGTCCCGCTGCTTCTATGACGTAGTTCTCTTTCATCCTTGCCTAGTGGTGCTCAGTGCCATGAACGCATCTTCGATGCTAGCGCTGATGGGGTTAATATCGATGTGCTGGTGCCCCTTTTGGGCAAGAAAATTCCTCAACCGGTTAGCGTCGGCGTCGGGGCTCACGGTAACGTGATAGGTGACACCGAATGAGAACACAGATGTGGCTTGTGGCCACTGTCGCAAGTGGCCGAGCAACTGGTGCATGTGGTCGCTGCTCACGCTCCACAAGTTGCGCTCATAACCTGCGATGATGGCCTGCGGGGTGTCGATTTGCAGGAATTGGCCGTCTTGCATGAGTGCGATGCGGTCGCATTTCATGGCCTCGTCCATATAGGGGGTGGAGACCACAATGGTGATGCCGTAGTCGTGCTGCAGGTGGTGGAGCATCTCCCAAAATTCCTTGCGTGAAACCGGGTCAACCCCTGTGGTGGGCTCGTCGAGGAAAAGCACGCGTGGCGCGTGGATGAGTGCGCAACTCAGCGCCAGTTTCTGCTTCATGCCGCCCGAGAGCTGGCCGGCTTTGCGTGTCTTGAATCGCTCGATGTGCTGGTAGATGTCCTTGATGAGGTGATAGTTCTCCTGAATGGTGGTGCCGAATGTGGTGGCAAAGAATTGCAGGTTCTCCTCCACGGTGAGGTCTTGATAGAGCGAAAAACGGCCGGGCATGTAGCCGATGCGGCGGCGGATGGCTTTATAGTCGCGCACCACATCCAGCCAGTCTACGCTGGCCGTGCCCCCATCGGGTAGCAGCAGCGTGGCCAGGATGCGGAACAAGGTGGTCTTGCCGGCGCCGTCGGGGCCGATGAGCCCGAAGATTTCGCCTTCGTTCACGTCGAAACTTACCTCGCGCAGGGCTTGCACGCGGCGGTAACGCTTCTTGAGGTTGTGAACTGAAACTATCATGAATGAGTGTGCGTGGCTGGCATACTTGCATGCCAGCGTCGTTGGGTTATTATCGTGGTCAATTCAACTTGACGTCGCCATACATGCCGCGCTTGATGAGCCCATCGTTGTCGACGGCAATCTTGATGGCATAGACCAGATTGGCGCGCTCGTTGCGCGTCTGGATGGTTTTGGGGGTAAATTCGGCCTTGTCGCTGATCCACACCACCTCTCCGGCATATTCCTTGCGGTCGCTGGTGCCCAGGTCGGCATAGACTTTTACCTTTTGCCCTATTTTGATTTGGGTGAGCTGGTCGGCGGTGACATAGGCGCGCAGTTTCATCTGCTTGAGGTCACCCACCTTGAACAACGCTCGCCCGGGTGCGGCATATTCGCCCGCGTGGGCATACTTGGAGAGGATGGTGCCATCGATGGGGCTGCTGATGATGGCGTTGCTGATTTGCTGGTTGAGTTGTGCGCGCTGGGCATTCATGCTGGCGCTTTGCCCCGTGATGCTCTGGTTGGCAGTCGATACTTGCTCGGTGGCAGCCACGACCTGTTGCTCGAGCACCTTGATTTGGTAGTCGATGTCGTCGATGGTTTTCTGCGTTCCCGCGTTTTCCTTGAAAAGTTCTTCGGCACGTTTTCGCTCGCTCTGCAAGTTGGCGATTTGCTGCTTGAGTGCCGCCACCTGGGTGCCCTCGTTCAGACGTCGGCTCACGGTGGCACTTTGCGAGGCGTTGAGCTGTCCTTTCTGCAGGTGAATCTGCACGGTGTCGATGTAGCCCAGTCGCTGGCCTGCGGTCACGGTCATGCCTTCGTCCACGTCCAGTGACTTGATTTCGCCCAAGCTCTTTGCGGCGACAATGATATCGGTGGTTTCAAACACGCCCGATGCGTCGTAGGGGTTCTTCTGCTCGCCGCATGCCACGAGCAATGTGAGTGCTGCGGCAAGGATGTAATATCTGTTCATGTCTATCAGTGTCATGCAGGTTTATGTGTTGTGAATGATTTTCATTTTATAGGTGTGTTGTAGCATCTCCAGTTCGTGCTGGCTCTTGGCAATGCGTGCCTGGTTTTCTTTGACGATTTCCTGGAGCAGGTTGTTCACGTCGATGATGCCATGGTTGAGTTTGGACTCTGCCGCTTTGCGCACAGTGACTCGCAGCTCGATGATTTCATCGTCGTCGGCCATGAGCTTGCGGTAGCCGCTCACCATTTCACTTTCTTGCGCGCTCTTGAGACGGGAGTTGAACAGGAACGTCTCGCGCTGGGTCTCGATGTCGCTGCGCTGCAGTGCAAGCCGCGCCTTGTCGTTCTTGTAGGTGTAAAGCGGGTTGATGCTCCACTGCACCTTGAGCCCCACCAGGCCGTTGAACGAGGCCGCGCGGTGCATCACGTCGTGCATCATGTCGAATCCGGGATAGCCGTAGAACCCCTGCGCAAATGCGCTGATGCGCGGCATGAGTGAGGAACGCAGCAAGCGTTCCTGAGCCTGGGTGAGTTGCCACTGCTTGTCGAGCAGGAGCAGTTCGGGGCGCTGGCTGGTGGTGGACACAATCTGGTCGGCGGGTTTGACCAGGGTCAGCTGTGTGGCTTCGTCTTTGCCTATGAACACGTTGAGCACGCGCTCGAAACTGCGCCGCGAGTTGGTGAGTTGTGTGCGCTGTTGCCGTGTCTTCATTTTTTCGGCTTTGATGGCGGCCACATCGCCTCCGGTGACCACGCCACCGCGTTGCAGGCTCTCGAGTTTTCGTTCATTGTCTTCAAGCAACGCAATCATTTCGTCGCACAGGCGCAACTGCTCGTCCAGTAGCAGAATGCCAAAGTAGAGGTCGCACACGCGCTCGCGTAATCCATAAAGATCGACGTCGGTCTTCGACTGCTGAATCTCGCTTTCCAACTGAGCCACCTTCTTCTGGCCACTGATGGTGCCGCCTTCCCAAATGGTCTGGTTCACCTCGGCTCCCACACGATATTGCAGTTTGCCCATTCCCTTGACGTTGGGTGGCGGAAATTCCACCTTCACTCCGCTCAGGTCTATGTCGCTGGGCACGGGCACAGGGTCGTCGGCGGCATTGACGTCGCCGGAGATTTTAATTTGGTCTTGATCGATGATTTGGTCGTAATCCTCGCCCAAATGGGTGGCTTGGTTCTGTAAGGTGACTTGGGCGCCGATGCCCAGTTGCGGCAACCATCCTCGCGCCACGTTGCTAATGGTGTAGCGGGTAGACTGTGAAATTAAGTCGTAGCGCTTGATAAGCGGATAGTTGCTCTGAGCCAGTTGCTGAGCCTGGTCGAGGGTCAGCGTTTCGCCCAGCGCATTGGCTCCGATAAAACCTAGTAATGCTATGAGAATTTTTAATCGCATAAAATAATAAACTCTTTCAGCACAGAGCCGTGAGAATAGTTGGTTATGAATCTCTCTGTTTCATGAGTGGCAAAGAATGAAATTTCACCCATGAAATCACCTGCAAAATTACGAATTAAAATCTAAAATGCAAAAAAATATTTTAAATTGTAGAAAAATAAAGCATTTTTTAATGTAAGAAAAAAAGAAGATGCGTGTTATTGCATCTTCTTTCAAGTTGCCGCACGCTTGCGGCTGTTAATATTTTTTTAGTTAATAGAAACTAAAAAGAGCCTATTTTGACTTTTCGATGGTGACCGTCGTTGGGCTGGTAAACCGATAGTTGTCGCCACGTGGAAGCAGGAAGTCGATATGCTTGGGCCGGCGAGTACCCATATAGTCTTTTACGACCCATTTGCCATTGAGCTTGGGCACCGATGAGCAGGTGACATTGATGGTGTCGCCCAACTTGAATCCGTACTTTTTGAACATGTCTCTCGATAGGGCCACCCAGCGAATCTCGTAGTTGCGCAGCTTGTTGTTGTCGATGCGCGATCCGCTGGCAGTTACCCAACCGGCACCACCGGTTCCGGGGTGATATTTGGTGGCTCGCAGGGTGTACTCTTGCCCTGCGATGGTGAGACTCGCGATTGCCGTCACGGCAAGCAAAAAACGTTTAATCATACTTGTCTTGGATTGGTTCTTATTACAAATATAATGTGAATCTGTAACATACAATAATTTATTTGCATTTATTAACGAGCGGTTTGGCTGCATATCGATAATTTTTGACTAAAAAAATATTGATATTCATCGTTCATAATTCATAATTAATTTGTACCTTTGCAGCCGCAATTGTGAAAACAATGAGCGCCTGTGGCGAAATTGGCAGACGCGCCAGACTTAGGATCTGGTAACGCAAGTTGTGTAGGTTCGAGTCCTATCAGGCGCACAAAAAGCAATGGAACTGCGTTGAAATTCAGCGCAGTTCCATTGCTTTTACCCTACAGATATGGTTTATTTTATGGCTCTGGCCGGGACTCCGGCGACAACGGCACCGTCGGGCACATCACGAATGACCACCGCCCCAGCTCCGATGGTGGCCCACTGGCCGATATGTAGTTGATTAATAATTTTTGTTCCAGTGCCGCAATATACGCCTTTATCAATAGTCACCTCACCTGATATGTTGGATGCAGGCATAAATGAGCAATAATCTCCTATTTTTGTGTCGTGTCCAATGGTACAGGCTAGATTTAATGTTACAAAATTGCCTATTATTGATTCCGTTGTAATGATATTGTTTGCACATATTATACATCCCTTCCCTATATTAACAGAGTTTTTATTTCCTATAATTAATGTGGGGTGTGATAATGAAGGGTAATCTACATTATCATTATTTATTTCTGTTACAATTTTTTCTTTTGCAGATGGTGAGCCAATGGCAATGATAATTGAAAGTGGCTTTGACCATTGGTTTAATTCGTCCATTCCACCAAGTATGGGATAACCATTTACTATTTCTGATGTTGCTCTGCCATCGTCAAAAAAGCCGAGCAAATTCCAATTGTTTTCAACACTATTGATGTCGTTTATCAATGTCATTACTTCACGACCGAAGCCGCCAGCTCCGTATATAGCAATATCTTTCATTTTTCAGTTGTGTCCGTTGAATGGCTCCATGGTGGCCTGGCCCTGGTGGCTGATGCCTTCGCGATGGAGCACTGTTTTTATGGTGGTGAATATCACTTTCAGGTCGGTGGCTAGTGTGCAGTGGTCGACATACCACACATCGAGCCGAAATTTCTCGGTCCAGCTGATGGCGTTGCGGCCGTGGCACTGCGCCCAACCGGTGATGCCGGGGCGCACCTCGTGGCGACGGGCCTGCTCCCGGCTATAAAGCGGCAGGTATTGTACTAGCAGTGGCCGTGGCCCTATCAGCGCCATGTCGCCGCGGAGCACGTTCCACAGTTGGGGCAGCTCGTCGATGCTGGAGGAGCGTACAAAACGGCCCACCCTGGTCAGTCGCTCGGCATCGGGCAACAGGTTGCCGTCGGCATCGCGCTCGTCGGTCATCGTCTTGAACTTGACGATGCGGAAAATCTTGCCATGCAACCCAGGGCGCTCCTGCAGGAAATATGCGCCGGCACCCTTGTTGGCAAAGTGTAGCCACACCGTCACCGCCAGCAGCAGCGGCGACAACACCACTAGCGCCACCAGCGCAATGCAGAAATCCAAAAAACGTTTAAAAAAGTTCTTATACATCAAACAACAAATTGAACAAATTTATCGAATTGTTTTTGGTGTTATCTGTTTGGGTGAAATAGTCGTTCATAATATAAACTTTGTTGTCCAAAATTTATCAGATATCCCAATTTAAAACCTCCAGCTTTCAAGTAATTAATCACTTGCGATTTATGCTCGCCTACGATTTCGGTTACAGCCTTCAGTTCAACAACAATTTTATCGTAACACAAAAAGTCAACGTAGAATTCTGTTTTTAATATCTGACTATTGTATTCAATTAATAATCTTTTCTCACGTTCAAAGGGTATGCCACGTTTTGTGAATTCAATCTCTAATGCCTCTTGATAGACTTTTTCAACAAACCCGCAGCCAAGGGATGAGTGAACCTGCATGGCTGCACCTACAATAGCATAACTTTCTTGTTTGAATAGAATTGTCCCCATCTATTTGACAACGAATAGATTATGACGTCAACGAATTGAACAAATTTAACGAAAACAGTCAGCCGTCGGATTGGTGATTTGTTAGATTAGTTTAATTTGTTGACGGAAAAAGCCTGTCGTAGTTTTTGGTCGACAGCCAATAGGTTATAACGTCAACGAATTGAACAAATTCAGCGAAAACAGTTTGCCGGTGGATTTGTCATTTGTTTGATTGGTTTAATTTGTTGACAGATAAATGACTTGCGTAGACTTCTTTATAGAAGTCGATGAGGCACTGGCGCACGTAGCTCTGCTCGTAGCGGCTGGCGATGAGCGGGCGGGCACTGGCGGCCATGCGCCGTGGTACATCGGGGTGTTCAACCCAGTGCTTCATGGCTCGGTAGAGAGCTTCGGTATCACGGGGCGCAACGATGGTACCGTTCTCGCCCTCAATGATGATTTCGCGTGAGCCGTTGATGTCGGTCACGATGCTAGGGAGCCCCATGGCTCCGGCTTCGATGACCACGTTGGGGAATCCCTCGCGGTAACTGGGCAGCACCAGCGCATCGGCAGCTGCATAGAACGGCCGCACATCGCGCTGCGAGCCAACGGCCTCAATGGCCGGATTATGGTTGATTTCGGCAATGGTTTCGGGCATCACGGGGTCAATCTCCTTTTCGTATTGCCCCACCAGCACCAGATGCGTGGCCGGAAACTCGGCATGAAGTCGCTTGAATGCCGCCACCAGTTCGTTAACGCCTTTGTCGCGCACGATGCGACCCACGAAGACGAAAGTGAAGGCCGATTCGCTTTTTTCTGGGGCTTGCATAGGCTTGAAATATTCTAGGTCAATGCCGCGAATATTGCCGTAGCCGAGCACACGTAGTGGTTTGTGGGTAATGCCATTGTTCTTTAGGTCTGTTTTCACACCTTCGCCCTCGGGGATGACGTGAGTAGCGCAGGCACACGTCAGCCAGTCGGTGGCCATCAGTAGGCGACGTTTCAGCCCTGTGGAAGTGGGGAACACGAGGCCCGTGAACGTGTGGATGCGCACTGGCACACGCGCCAGCCACGCAGCCAGCATGGTCACAAGGCCTGCTTTGGGCGTCATCGAGTGGACCATGTCGGGACGCTCGCGGCGCAGCACGCGCCACATCCTCCACAGCGACACCGCATCCTTTAGGGGCGAGATGCGCCGCTGCATGGGCACACCGATGGTGCGTACGCCCTCGCTGCGGCCAAACTCATCCAATTCTTGTCCGGGCGACGAAACCGCTACCATCTCCAGCCCCTCGCCAGCCAGCAGCGAAGCGATTCCCCTGCAAAACGCGTTCAACGAAGTGGGCACCGTGGCACTCCTGATGATTTTTTTCATAATGATCGGTAAAGTTCGTTGTATTGTTGCGCCATCAGGCTGATGTCGAATTGTTTGGCTTTGGCCTGGCATCGCTCAGCCACATCGCGGTAGTGCTGTGGATTCTCGCAGAGTTGCTGAATAGCTGATGCCAATGCACGATGGTCACTATGCGGAAAGAGAATGCCACAGCCTTGCACAATTTCGCGCAGACCGTCCACATCGCTGGCCACAAAAGGCCGTCCACTTGCCATGCCCTCAATGCTCGACAGCGACAATCCTTCCCAGTGCGACGATAGCACTACGACATCACTTGCTTTTAGTATTTCAGGAATATCGGTGCGAACGCCCAAGAAATCAACCCTAGTCGAAACTCCTAATTGACTGGCGAGTTCTTCAACTTTTGCTCTGCGAAGTCCATCTCCTGCCAGTTGAAGCCTGTATTTATTGGGCAATTCTTTTATCGCATTCACCAATGTGTCCTGATCCTTTGCATCATTAAAACTTGACACTTGTGAAATTAAAAAAGTCTCATTCAGGGAAATATTTTTTATCGGGAATAAAAATCGAGCCATATCTACACCATTATAAATAGTGACAATACTTTCTCTCGTGCCGATATGCTTTCTTAAATTTTCGGCAGGCTGGTCGCTAATGCAAATGATAAATCTATAATGGCTATACATCCAGCGATCAATCGGCTTAAGATACCATTTACCACGGCGGCGATTGTTCGCACTATGCTCAGTGGTGACCAGCTTAGTTCGGCTCAGGCGCAGCATCTTTGCCATCGGAGCAAAAAACTGGCAAGCCGTGTTATGGGTATGGACAATATCATACCGGCCGATATATTTCGTCATCTTGAACATGTTTCGTGGATGATATACATTGCTGCCAATGCCAAGAGAATGGATTTTGATGCCCATTTGCTCCAGTTCTTCGTAAAATGCAGTACGTGTGCCATCAAAAACCAGCAGTTCCACTTCATTGCCCAAATCACGCAATCTAGGCAACAAATCTACCATAAGGTGCTCTGCCCCACCAGTACGCAAAGAAGTTATAACATGTAGAATTTTCATAGTTTGTCTCTCATATGCATTGCAAGTCCCAATGGTCTACACCAGAACCAATACCATGGCAGTATAGGCACTTGTTTTCCTTTTGCCACACATGCACGGAAGCGCCAATAGTTTATAGCGGCTTTTATCTTTTCTTTAATTGGTATATTATAGGAGTTTAGCTCTTGATAAGTTGTTGCAGATGCCACCGGGCTATTCATTCTTGCTCGAACAATGCCTGCAGTTATTCCTTCAGGCTGGTATTCGGCTATATATATAGGCTCATTAAAGAATAGAAGATTATACTTTTGAGCTATCCTATTCCAAACTAAAGCCTCGGGGCAGAATCGCTCGTCCTCAATCTCGGGGAAAGGAAACTCTCGCAGCACATCGGTGCGGAAAACCTCCTTCAAATCACCTGTTACTCGGTGCTTCAATCTGATGTCCAGACAATTGCAAATGATTTCTTCCTGCGGGAAACCTGAACTGACAAGAGACTGATCGGGAGCCATATCAAGACCGCAAACGCCCCCAATCCTTTTATTGTTTATAATCTTTTCAAATTTAGCAGCAACCACCTCCAGGGAATTTTCAAGAAGATAGTCGTCGCTATCCACGATAAAGAACAACTCACCCCGTGCCTCGCGCACACCACGGTTAATAGCGCGGTGCTTGCCGCCATTAGGCTGACGGATATAACGGATTCCCCCCACACCACTAAATCGTAAAATACCATTTTGTCCCCTCCCTAGTTGAGATAGGGCTGGCGTGGCTTCGTTGCCGCATTGGACCGAATTCTTAATTCTTAATTCAAAATTCTGAATTAACGATTCCGTGCCATCGGTCGAACCATCGTCAACAATCAGCCATTCAAAGTCGGTGCAGGTTTGGTGGCAAAGGCTTTCATAAAGCCGCGGCAGCAAGTGCGCCCGGTTATATGTCGGTGTAAAAACAGTAATCAGCATGATGCTTGCTTTAACCTTTCCTGAAAATCATTTTTGACAGACCCCTCCATGTAAATACGCGCAATTGATCCACTATTGTGCATGCTATGTAAACTGACATTAAAGATAAGATCAAGATGGCCCCATATATTAAGCCATGATAATTATCGTATAATTCCTGCATAATTATCATGAAATTCGGGTATATACTAGGATGATAACTAATCAAAAACACCGTGAAACATGATGCGGCAAACCAATTTATCAGCTTGTTATGAAAACGTAATTGTTTGAAAACAAACAAAAATAATATTGAAACGAGAATAACAAGTGGATTGTCGTCTCTAATCTGTCTGGCATAGTGACCGCTCAAGGCATAAAATGTGTAAGCAATAGTCGTCATAATCAACACAACTCCCACTAATATTTTAACTGGATGCTTCTCCAACCAGGAAATAGGATATTTGCGAAGATAAGCTGTTGTCAAATAGATTCCGGCAAAAAGAAGAACACTATATGCATTGTAATAATCATACCATGAACTCAACCAACTATAGTAGCATTGAAAAATATAAAAGGATAACAGAACGATTTTATATTCGTTTTTCGTCGCGGATTCTATAAATGAATTGAGAATTGGACTGATGATGTATAGACCAAGATAACCCACAACGAACCAATAACCCTCATAGAATGTGAGACAAACCTTAATACAACCAGTATCAAAACTTACTATATGCAATGCAATGGAAAAACCATAAACCAGCAATATTGTAAACAGGACCTGAAATATATATTTCAATAATCCTTGAGGTTTATAATTGATACCATACCACCCTGAAATAGCAATGAAGATGTCAACCCCAGTTGTTGCCACACAACTGAGTAATACGTCAAGGAATGATTTAATGCAGTTACTGCCAACTGCCTCTGAAGGTGGGGTGGAATTAATGCGTAAATATGAATGGCCAAGCAAGACAAACATCATAGCTACTATGCGCAGCAACTCGATGCCGGACAACCTTTTTGATCCTGTCTTGGAATTAATGCCAGCCTTCATAAATCACAAATATCTTTATATTGCTAAAATCCGATTGATGATTCGCTCTGGAGCAAGCCATTGCTCATAATACTTGCGTGCACCTTGTTCTAATCGATGACGATAGTCGGCATCGTTCTTGATTCTGATGACGGCATCATATATTTCGTTCTCATCATTTACAAAATGGATATTTACTCCGTGAACCAATGGCGAAGGAAGATCCCGACATAATGGAGAAGATATAATGGCTTTGCCCATACAAAGATATTCGGCCAACTTCCATCCATGACATTCGCAAACCGACGGAGTGTTAAACACCAAAGTGCTTTTTTTTGTTTTACGGATGTAATCATCTATTGATAGACGTTTTTCGTAAATAAAGTCTTTATATTCTGTCTTGTATCTCACATAGTCCGGCATCTCTTTGATTATGGCCGGTTTTTCACCAAGATAGAACAGCCCCCCCTCAATGTTCATTCCAGCCTTTTGGCAGGCTTTAAGAAATTCACCTCGATATCTGTTTGTGTTTGTCCATGCAAATTCATTGTACCACAGTGTAGAGGCATGAAAAATATAATTGTCCTTCGGGCTTATAGCCACTTCATAGCAGGAGAGCTTGCGACGGCGTAAAATAGTGTATAAATAGTCTCGCAAATAGAGTTTTAGGGGTAACTCATTGTACTTTCTTCCCTTATAATAATTTAACAGACATGTTGCTACAGTAATGACTGTTGAGTTCAATGTAATACCAAACTCTGGACCAATGGCAACCACTTTAGGATACATTTCAAGGTGTTCCTTTTTAGGGTTTACCATTGCATAGACATCACACCACTTATAACGATCGATGAAAATCTTGGAGACATCTTCATAATCTATAAATACTTTCAAGGTCTTTTCGGCATTTTGCACAATTAAAGCCATGCCCGCATTCAGGTCGTGGACATCAGTAAATCTAATTTCACGAAAAGGCTGGACATCATAAGTTACTACGTTCATACCATAGCAACGTCGAATGCCTTCCAAATACCAAGACGCATAATTAAACTTTAATCGAGGATCAATAGTTATCTTCATTGCTGGCAGTGAATTTAAAAATAGGCCGATAAAACTTGTCATTGTCATAATTGTGGTCGTATTCATACATTGACCAAACTTTATCATTTTCCCTTACCCCATTAGTTAAAAAGGATTTATAAGGAGTGACAATTGGACCCCATGCAAACAAAACCCTTAAAAACAATAATGATAAAACAGTAATTGAAACGAACTTAATAGTTGCTACATTATTTTCATCCTGGGCTATTTCAGCAATCGTAGATGCAATGCCTATTAAGAAAAACCAACTCATGCGCCCTCCGTCTGGAAACTTGACAAAAAAAGTTAGGACAAACATGAACATCAATGATATATTGAGCATGCATGTAGAAAGTTTGTCTTTGGCAATGCTATCATATCTGTAAATAATTAGAACCAAGAAAAATGCCGCCTCCAAAATGTACTCAAAACGTACTGAACCTGTGCTGGACAATGAGCCGGAGGCTTTTTCTTCATTGACGGATCCCCCGAGTACATCAAATATGGTAGTTGCAATAGGTGTAAGTCCTAATAATAATGAGGCAATGAGGAATAAGATGATTTGCTGCTTTGTGAATCTTTTGTTTGATATAAAATAAGTGAGTCCAAATAATAACGCGCTATTGTGGAATGAGGCCGCCAATGCTACTATCAAAAAAAAATGTATGGGTTTTCTTTTTACTGCAAATGGTATTGAATACCATGCAATGCAGGCAGCCAAGACTTGGCGAAGATACGTAAAGGTGAAGAAATATAACAAACAAAAGAGAATGAAGAAACTCAAATGTGGATATTTGGTGTAATTCTTTATGTGATGAAATAAAGAGGCAAATGTAATTATCGAAATGATCAATAGGAAAATATATCTGTTGGCGGATATATATCCCACCAAAACATTTAAGAGAGCATATCCTTGTTCCTTTTCATTTAGACGGAATGCAGTGGTCTGATTAAATGGCACACCTCTGTCAAGTTCGTTTGATGTGACGTCAAACACTTCACCATAGATATAGCTGTCATATCCGCCGAGCATATCTCGAAATCCGCACACAAAGCATATAAAGATTGTCCATATAGCTAATGAATATAGAGGACGATTTTGACTATCTTGATCCGTCTTAATAGCCAAAAACAGAATAAAGCTGAATGCAGCGAGGTATAAAATCATAACTTAATATATTCTATAACCAAATAGAAATTGCCGAATCTTATTCGCCATGGCGAAAACAAAAAAAAGCCAAGGGTTTAATAACATTACGCATAATGCTTTATCTGAAATGGAGCCTGTGAATTGTTGAGATTCTTTTGCAATTTTTCGGACATAAGGGTCGGTCAATAATCCCTTGTTATGAAAACATGCTGAACTGATGCTGTTTATTAATCGAGAATAATATTGTTTAGAGAAAGTATCAAAACAATGATGTTCAACCAGCACTTTTTTTATTTGCCCATATAGGTGTTTCTGAGGTAATATGGAAGTGAAACTATAGTTGTGTGTAACTGAGTCCTCATTTTCAAGGTAGTTATAAACTACGGATTTGATTAATCCTATCTTTTGCGCATTTAATGCTAAGCAAAGATTCATATAAAAATCTTCGTTGATATCCACCCTACTTGCAAGATCAAATGTGTTCTTGTCAAATAAAGTGCGTCTGAATAAGGATGCACAGGGCCCACAATTTGAATATCCTCTAAATAGATAATTGACATATGTCTTGGAATCACAGATTTCTTCTTTGGTGAACCCGGTAATGGTTTCTTTCTTGGGATCATGAGAAATAAAGCGTCTTTCTCCTTGTGCAATATCTAAGTCATAGGAATCAACGGCTCTCAATAAATCTTCTAATGCATTGTCCGGGATACAGTCATCAGCATCTACAAAGGTGACAAAAATGCCGTCTGCATGCTCAACACCATATTTGCGAGTTGAACTGGCTCCTCCATTCTCTTTATGAAAGACTTTTATTCGTGTATCTTTATCAGCAAATTCCTGACAAATCCTAAGAGATGAGTCATGACTGCCATCATCAACAAGCAATAATTCGTAGTCTTGAAATGTTTGGGAAATAATACTTTTCACGCAGCGCCCTATAAAGCGTTCGGCATTGTAGACAGGAACTATGACAGAAACTTTACACATACCTATTCAAAAATTTATGATAACGCAGTGTTCAAGAAATCCAAAGATTTCTTTTGCCATTCCTTTTTTATGGCATTTACCGATTCCCAATCAATTGCTTTATCCCATTGGATTGATTCAGTTTTGCCCAAAGGGATCATTCTATCTTGAAGACGAAAAATGTTCAGCAACGATTCAAATCTTGCCGCACCTCTCTTTTTATTCGTAATCACCCAAAATGGCTTATTGAAGATAATTGAAAAAACACAACCATGGAAAGAGTCGGTCAACACCATTTTTGCGTCATAAAAAGAACGCAGCCATTGAGCAACAGGAGGGTAGACAAACTCCCCTTTGTTATGCTCATTCATGTCGCTATATAGCGTCTTTCGAGGCATGCAAGTATATAGGACGAGGTTCGTCGTTTTCTCAAACCAGGACACCATGTCATTGGTGTCGTTAGTTCGGTCAAGGAAATAATAAAAGATGTCTCCTTCACAAGGAGTCGAACCTTCATTATTAATAATCTTTATGAAATCCTCTTTATCCAAAAGGAGAGTGGGGTCTAACACTAGTGATGCAGGATAATCCAAATAGTTTTTGCATAATTCAATCCCCGTGTCTTCTCTAACGCTTACAGCATTGAAATCATGTATTAATGATTTGCAATCGTCGGTTTGTCGTTGCGTGAACTCCCAGTTGTCCACTCCGAATGAGGCGGCATAAGCCACTTTTCTTATATTAAATTGTTTAGTGAAGCTTAAGAAATAATATTCGATGTTGCCAACATACATGGGCCTCCACACTTGATCACTGCCGACAATTAAAGTGTTAAATTTGTTCTTCCTTAAATAGGCTCTTCTCAACACATCACAGCCCAATTTGGGCGTTTTAGGATTCACATATTTTTCGGAAAAATAAAGCATGTGTCTGCTTAGCATACGCTTGTCCTTTTGCGAGACATAAAATCTACGAAGCAAGCGATAAACAGCATTACGAATACTCCTCAAGAAAACTAACATCCAGGATGTTGTCCTCTTTTGGAAAATCCAAACGTCATGCCCCTGTCTCTTCAGCACTTCTTGTAGGGCATACGCTTGTAATAGCCCTCCGTAATTGTTGCCCAGAGGATGAGTTACTATGCCTATTTTCATTTTACCCCCTTTTTCTTAAGATGTTTGTATGCTGTTTGGCGTAGCCATAATTCAAAGTCTTTCCATTTTTTTATCAAGAATGAATCGCCATGAATCATCATATAGTAATCTAAACGATTCTTAAGCGTTGCAGAACCAAAATAATTAATGAACGAAACGTTGAAATCGTTCATATCTATGTGATTCAGTTTGCACCATTTATAAATGGTTTTATCGGTTGTCGCCTCAAACTCCCAGTCAATGCCCTTGAAGTAATTGTTGGCTTTATATGCATCAAGAGTCATTTCTATGCCCTCTCCGATAGAGATTCTTTGCTTGAAATCAGGAACAACTTGTTTTAATTTGGAATTGTCAATAATCGTAGTTATTGCTCTTCCTCCCAGTATCTCTCCGGCTCTTCCAGGATATTCTTTGGCATAGAATTGTGAATCTATGTTAATTGTTGCCACTTGGCGGTGAACTAGGCCCCCGACTATGTCCAAAACTTCTTTAAATGAAGGCGTTTCGTCTCCGCAGATATTAAAGACTTCATCAAATGCATTGGCATTGCCAATGAGTCCGACCAATGCTGTTGCAAAATCTTCTACCCGCATCATGTTACACCGGTTTTCGCCATTGTTCCATGTAATAATGGGTTTGTTGTGTAGTATCCGTTCCACCAATGTCCAATGATATCCATAAAAAGGAGCAATGCCGTATGGTATGCGTGTGTTGTCATAAGTTATCATAGGACGAATTATCGTATAATGTGTGTCCGATTCTTTTGATAACTTAACTAAAGATTGTTCACATTTCCATTTATTTATACTATATGGCCATAATGGCTGGACTTTAGGATGATCCTCTTTACATGGCCCTGGAATGGAGTTGTTGTAAACACCGGCCGATGAAATAAAGAAGTACTGCTTCGTAAACTTAGAATAGAGATTAAAACTGGATTCCAACTCATTTTCGTTAAAGCACAAGAAGTCAATGACTGCATCAAAGGTCTTGCCTTCCAGTTGTTTTCTGATATATGCGGTGTTAGACTTGTCAGAAACGATGAGGTTTGTTTCTTGAGGTATACGGCCCCTGTTGTTCCCACGGTTGATCATGGTTATGTTGATGCCGCGTTTTAGGGCTTCTGTGGTAACGGCTGTACTGAGAACCCCCGTACCTCCAATTAATAAAACATTCATCATTTATGCTTTCCAATTTATGTTTTCACGAACGATTCTTGCCGGAACACCCGCAGCTAACGAATGTGGTGGAATATCGTTCACAACTAAAGCTTTGGCTGCTATGATTGAGTCATTTCCAATTGTCACACCTTTCAAAATGGTTGCGCCCTGACCTATCCAAACGTGGTTTCCGATAGTAATGGGCTTGGATGGTTCATAGCCATCTTCCAATATATAATGCACATCGTCAGAACGAAGGACCACGTCCCTCGCAAAGAGTGAGCCGGAACCTATATGAATTTTTTTGCCTGCTGTAATTGAACATCCCTCATTGGCTACCAGTCCTTCAATCTCCAGTTCTCCTTCAGGCATTACTCGAATATACATTCCGGCAAACTGTTCAAATCCTTCGGTTCCTATTGTGAATGTGCTGTTTTCTTGCAAAAGCAATCGTCCCTCTATGCGAGAACCTTTTATCTGCGGTGTTCCCAAAATGAAGTTCCCGTTTAGAATCAATTTTGAGCCTTTCTCAAATTTTATCAAGGCATTACGGGTGGGCAAGAAGAACTTGCTTTTATTATTCCTCTGAACATGACTACTGAAAAAATTATATTTCAAGAAAAGGTACCATGCCTTTGGTGAATGCCCTAAGCGTCCGATTCCCAATAGAATTCTGTTCATTGTCGTATTTTCTTAATTAGATTGGAAATTGTCACTTTGACGTTGTATATAAACCATTGCCAGGGCGAACGAATGGGGAAAAATTCTTTTGCAACCTCTTGAAATGGTTTGTTGTCTATAGCGTCAAAGAATAAATCTCTGTTGTCATAAACAGTTTTCAGGGAGGAATCAATAGCCTTATTCCCGATTTTTGCATCAGACATTGTAAATTCTTTCCAAACAATATGATTCTTGATGTGATTAAACAGATTTAACCCTTTGGCTGAATTGATCATCACTAAAGACGTGCCTTTGTCTTGATCCATATTGGTGTCCAACTGTTCAATACCCCAAAAATCGGCCAATGTGATATCTGCCTTTTGGGGGAAGCCCTTGAATTGGCATTCATAACATGAAGGACGTGCAAAATTCCCATATTGTAAATAGCCTATCAAAAACATGTCGTGATCACGGTCCTTACAATATTCTTTCCCATTGGAAAAAATCACTCTGGTTGAAAAGTTATGCCATCCCCATTTTTTATACTTGAATTTTATGCTTGTGGCTTTTGATTCAAATTGATGTTCAAGCATTTTGATGTATGAGAGGAATACTTTTGGAGAATTCACACCACGGCATATGAAATCTGATGTAATTAGATTATCGTAATCTTTTTTCAGATACTTGTACAATGCCTGAATTTGGCAAGGAGCGGCACAGTAGAACACGGTTTTACCCGAATTCAACAATTTTTTTATTTCTTTGTATTGCCCCGCCATTGAACTTTGCAGGTATTTAGAACTGCGTATTTCATCCAGCCTTGCTGGATTGCCAGTCGTAATGTGGGAAACCGTATGGTCTTCATTGTATATTGCTCCTCCCACATAGCCGCCTTGTGCAAATATATATTCAGACAAAGCCGAATGAATTCCGCCAGAGGTGCTGTCCATACGTATGTCATTGTTTTTGTTATATGCTGCATAGACTAAAGGCTCTTTATATCTTATAATTATCTCCGATTTGTTGAGCGTAGGACAAACTTGCTCACAAAGTTTGCAATCTATGCAATTGTCGGTGTCTACTTTAGGATACCAAAATCCTTCTTTGTCAGTCTGAAATGTGATGACCCCCTTGGGGCAAATATCACCACAAGCATTACATCCGCAACAATCAACTTTTTTCTTTATGCTAATCATATGAATGTGAAAAACAAGTCTTGTTTATTTTGTCAATAATGTGGAGACATATGCTTTTGCCTTATTAAAGTGTCTTCTTCCCCAGAGGTTTAGCTGTAATAGAAAAGCTTTTGTCTTATTATTTCCAGCTTGAATTCTTATCCACTGATTCCGGTATGTCTTAAAATCAGTTTTATTCTTATAATTGTAGGCATGACTCATCAATTCATGATAATACCTTGAATCAATCAAGTTCTGAATATGTTTTCTCTTGGCTGAATCTCTTTCTATATCGTCTGCAACACTTGATAACACATCATGGGCAACACCCCAATTTTTAAGGATTTGCTCGTAGGTGTGCTTTGTTCTTGAATGACTGTTTGGCCTAATTAAATAAAAATACAAATAATCATCTAAATAACCTACAGGATACTTATAAGCTATTGGCAAAATTAATTGAAAGTTTTGTCCAATTTCGCGAGGTGCGGCAATCTGTAAGGGTTTAGGCATTGAGTCTCGAAACATGTTTGCACGCCAGAAATAACCTCCTGGAGTATAGAAGACATTATTTCCCGAAATTAAGTCTGCAAAGAGATGGTCTTTACCCATTGGTTGCTTGCGCTCCATGGTGCCTAAAACTGAAAGGGTTTCAAAGTCAAGAACTTTCACCTTGTTGATGAGCAAACCAATTTGTGGGCGTTGCTCCATATAATCAACTTTCTTTTCTATGGCATCAGGGGGGAGAATATCGTCAGAATCCACAAATGCCACATATTCGCCTGTGAAAATAGGTAATGCTAAATTGATGGCGGCAGATTGGCCCTTATTCTCTTGTTGAAGATATATATAATTGATACCTTTTTGTTCAAGTCTTTCTTTGAATGAACATAAAACATGTTCCGTATTATCAGTTGAACCATCATTAATAATGATTAGTTCAATTGGTCTATAACGTTGACTTAAAACTGATTCTAAAAATCGGGATATATATGCCTCACCATTATAGCAGGGAGTTATGATTGAAACATTCTTGTTCATGCAAAAAGGTTAAAATTCTAAAACTTAATTCTTAGTTTTTCCAACAATACTATTCTGGTCTCTTTATCAAGCATCAAAAAATAAGTGATAAATGCAGTGCTTATAGTAGAGCAAAAGCAAACTAAAAGAAAACGAATAAATGATTCTTCACCACACATGAGCTTAAATCCATAAACTAGG
Organism: Muribaculaceae bacterium; assembly: GCA_017940245.1. Taxonomy (GTDB): domain Bacteria; phylum Bacteroidota; class Bacteroidia; order Bacteroidales; family Muribaculaceae; genus Sodaliphilus. Next base: position 57,579 of record JAGAYZ010000040.1, read on the forward strand.
GAAAAGACAAGAATTCCCAAAATCAGACTAGGCAGGGTCGCTTTTCTTAAGTATTGCACAACATTAAACTCAGGCATATTTTGTTTAAGAAAAAACACACAAGACCCAGCTAAAACAAACATCAATAAAAAGTCAACGATGAATGGTATCAAAGGGCTAAATCCCATTCTTAACAGAACATAGGAAATGGGCACGATTAGGAACAAGATTGATCCGTTAGCGATGCTAATATTTCTAATTCTTCCAGTTGCATGTATGCCAAACATTAGGGGTGCAAATAAAGTCCTCACTAAATTAATTCCTAAAGATATGGCACAAAACTCATAAGTATATGGTGGTGGAGTTTTTAACCATAGGTCAATGACAAATCTTGTTTCAAAAATTAATGGAACTGATAAAAGTGTCATTAAACAAAATGAATACTTCGAGGCATTAATCATATATTTTTCCATACTTTCATATTCTTCTCGAGAATATGACTTCACTATCGAGGGCCGAATAGCTAACATGAAATTGTCAGAAAAACTCTTAACAGCACCCTGCACATAATTGGAAAAACCGCATGCTGCGTTGATGGCTGGCCCAAAAAACAAATTTAGGATTATATTAACGCCTTGCCCACGCATCATTACCCCAAAGTTGCCAAATACATCCCACATAGAGAAGCTTAACATGGGCTTTGTGATGGCTTGATCATAGAATAACTTAAAATGGCACTCTTCATTTTTCCTGGAACAGTACAAAACATATGTTAATTGAATGGAAAGTGTCACAATAAATATCAATATGCCGTAGGAAATGAGCCTGTCAAAAGGAATAATAAAAATCAAGTAGCTGACCAGCAATTTAAGCAATGCGTCAGCAATTGATACGAAAGCATAAACATTCATCTGCTCGTGGGCTATGATGGAGGCGCTATATGGCACTTGTATTATCCCGATGCAGCAAGAAAGAACTGAAAATTGGTAAACGACGCGCGCGGCGTTCATTCTCGAGTCAGGTATATTTAATTTGTATTCCAATAGCCATAATCCTATGGTTTCTGATAATGCTAAAACGATAAGTGCCAGACATATATGTATATTCAAGGACGTGGAAAAGACTTTGCTGAGTTTATTTCTGTCGCCGCGGCCTAATTCGTATGTCAGAAACCGTGAAGTGGCTCCTGACAGTGAACTGTTGAGGAAGACAAATAAAGTTACGACACCACCAACCACTTGATAAATGCCTGTATCTTCTATGCCCAAAGCCTCCAGATATACTCTAGATGTGTATAATGCCACAAGCATCAATAGCATCATACGGAAGTACAGATATACCGTGTTTTTGGCGATGCGGCGGTTGTTGGAGGCCTGGATGTCGGGGGGGGTGTCGGGCATTGAGGGGTGAAGATTCGATATTTTTGGGTTGGGGTAAAATCCTGGGGGATGCAAGGCGGTGTAATGCTCTGCAGGAAAGGATTTTAATGAAAATGTTAGTGGGTGCGTGGCACCCGTGGCGGTTCTCATGCCGCGGTCGTGGCGTATGGGGAGAACCGTTGCTTTTGGCGCAAAATTAAACATTATTTTACAATTTCCATGTCAATCAATAGTTAAATTTCCTCAATGCCTGTTTAAATCGCTGTGCCACAGTTGGCGGCATCCCGGCGCACGCACCTGGCGTTGCCGTCCTGAACTGCCCTCACCGCACGAACCGCCCCAAGTCGCATGAACTGCCCCTACGCAGAGCAAATCGCCGCTTCATGGCTGACAAACGGCCAAGTACTGCCATCGGCACGCCATCGGGATTACATGCAGGTTGGCGATGGGTATAACAATAGTGCCGCCCACGGCTGAACTGTGAGCGGCACTGTGTGACAGATGATTGAGCGGTGTGCTACTTCACGATAATTTTGCGGCCTTTGACCACATAGATGCCAGAGGCCAGGTTGTTGACCTCGCTGACCGTTACGCCTTGAGCTACTCGCATGCCGAGCACGTTGTAAACGTCCACGATGTCGTCGGCAGCAGCAATCTCATTGATGCTGGTCAACTCACCGGGTGCCAAGTGGTTGACGGTGAGGTTGTAGTGCTGCTCGCCAGGAATGCTGATGAAGCAACGGGTGGCATAAAAGAGCGCCTTGTCGTTGTCGATGTAAGTGAATTTGGCATCAACATTGTCGATGACGCGAATGCCGTACAGGTGCTTGGCGTCGGTCTTGACGGCAGCGCCGCCGAAGGTCACCTCCACGCCACCGCCGGTAGTCATGGTCACCCGCGATTCCTTGCTTTCCACGCGTGTGCTGACTTGCAGCTTCTTGGTGCCGGTCTCGCCGGGGTAATAGAGAATGTAGGGCGTATTGGCTTGCAAGCCCTGGGCCTTGCAGTCCTGGAAGTTCAGCACGATGTCGGCCCCCTGCTGCGTCACGCCCACCAGGCGTTCGAGCCTCACTCCGTGTCCCAGTGCCTCGTCAATCTCCTGCTCGGTCATGGCAAATGGCAATGAAATCGTGTTCCAGCCATTGAACAGGTAACGGTCGGCGGTCACGTCGCACTGCTGACCGTCGTAGCGCTCAACCGGTGTGCCGCTGTAAGTGTTGAGCTTGAGCGGAGTTTGCGACCAGGCGGTGAGTGCGAGTCCCGCCAAAGCAATCATAGAGAATACCTTTTTCATAATTGTACGATTTATAAAGTTAAACTCATTGTCTTTTGAAAGATTGTTGCGAATTTAGTCAAAAAATTTGGAATCGTCAACAATTTAGTCGGAAAAAGTGTGATTTGCCGCAACTCACCAATCGCCAGCGACCTATGCCAAGCAGACCGCAGGACTAGAAAAAATCAACGCTTGATCCTGGCCACGGCATCGCGAAGCTGTTCCATGGCCCGAGCCAGCAACGGACGCGGAGTGCCTACATTGAGACGCATGTGGCAGTAGCCCGGCACGCCGTAGATCTCACCGTCATTCAGTGCCAAGTGGGCCTCTTGGATGAAGAACCGCACCAGTTGAGAATGGTCCAGACCCAGGCGGCGGCAGTCAAGCCACATCAGGAACGATGCCTGGGGCTTGATGGGGTAGATGTCGGGGATGTGTTCCTGGCAGTATTGCGAGACAAACAGCACGTTCTTCTCAATATATTGTTTGCATGCTTCGAGCCACGGCTCGCCGTAGCGATAGCCCACCTCTGTGGCGAGCAAAGCCGTGATGTTGGCATTGCACAGCTCATTCACCTCCACCCAGTGATAAAACTCGCTGCGCAGCTCCGGATTCTTGATTACGAGCCACGTGCTCTTCAGGCCGGGAATGTTGAAGGTCTTGCCGGGTGAGCCACAGGTGATGGTCACGGCTGCGGCTTCCTCACTCACTGTGGCCAACGGCACATGCTTGTGGCCGAAAAGTGTCATGTCGCCAAACACTTCGTCGCTGAACAGGATCACGCCGTGACGGTGGGCCAATGCCGCCAATTGCCGCAATTCCTCTGCTTTCCAGACAATTCCTATAGGGTTCTGGGGATTGCACACCACCATGATGCGTGGCTTCTGTTCGATGAACACACGCTCCAGGTCGTCAAGATCCATGCGATAGAAATGGTCGCCCGTGGGCACCAGATTGTTGCGCACAGCCAACCTGCGGTTACCCTCAATCACGTCCTTGAAGTCGTAATATACTGGTTCCTGCAGCACTACACGGTCGCCCGGCCGGGTGAAGAAGTTGAGCACCATGCCCAGTGCAGGCATGCCGCCGGGCATGAACGTCATCTCCTCACGGCTGATTTCAAAGCCGTTGCGCCGTCGTTGCCAGTCGATGATCGACTGCCAGTAGGCATCGTAACAGCAGGTGTAGCCGTAGATGGGGTGGTCGGCTAGGCGGTGCACCAGTGCCTCGGTGATTTCGGGGCACACGGCGAAGTCCATATCGGCAATCCACAGTGGCAACAGGTCGTCGCGGCCATAATCTTGTTTTAGTACTTCAATTTTCTTGCATTGTGTTCCGTGACGGTCAATGATCTGATCGAAATTATATTGTGACATTTTTGTAGGTTTTTGTGTTGATTTTGCATGCAAAATTACTATACTTTCTTTGTGAGACTGCGCCTTAGTGGTGCAACGTTCTATAAAAATCAATAAAATAATCTCAAATTTATGGTTAATTGTTAATAGTCTAAAGGAGTGTTAATGTGTGGCACTATTTGTATTTTTTCAAGTAAATTCCCCTCTATTACCATGTTACTATGCTCAGATGTGAAAAATTGTGCAATGATGATGAATCGTCGATGTGCTTGGCGCCTGTTGCCCGCTGTTTGGCAGCGGTTGCGCAACTCACACATATTTGTTAACTTTGCGGCATAAGGGGGGAGATGACATCTCCGGTTAACAAATGATTGACAAAGACATGAGCAACAAGATACATTTTCTGAAAATGCATGGTGTGGGCAACGATTACATTTTTGTGGACGTTAGCGAGCAGGATTTGCCGCACCCCGAGCAGATGGCTGTAGTCTGGAGCCGTCAGCACCTGGGCATCGGCAGCGACGGACTGGTGCTGGTGGGCCGCTCGCCGGTGCCCGAGGCCGATTTCACGATGCGCATCTTCAATGCCGACGGCTCGGAGGGGCTGATGTGTGGCAACGCCAGCCGCTGCATCGGTAAATATGTCTATGAGCGGGGATTGACCCATGAGCGTCGCGTCCGTTTGCTGACGGCATCGGGCATCAAGTTGCTGGAGCTGGTCGTAGGACCCGACGACACGGTGGAGCGCGTGACGGTGGATATGCTGGCTCCTGTACTGGCCGACGAGTCGCAATTCCTGCCTGTGGGCGACCCACTGCCCGACGGCGTGTTTGTGTCGATGGGAAATCCGCATTATGTGATTTTTGTCGATGATATCGATGCGGTGGATGTGGCGGCACGAGGAGCGGAGTTGGAACGCCACGGGCGATTCCCAGCCCGCTGCAACATCGAGTTTGCGCAAGTACGGGCCGATGGCTTACGCACGCGCGTGTGGGAGCGTGGCAGTGGCATCACCATGGCTTGTGGCACGGGAGCGTGTGCCACTGCCGTGGCAGCGGCTGTGACGGGACGTTGTGGCCGTGAGTCGCAGGTGGTGATGGACGGCGGCACACTGCACATCGAGTGGCGCCAGGCCGACGGGCACGTCTATCTGAGCGGGCCAGCCGCCTTTGTCTATGAAGGTGATGTGGAGTTGCCAGCCGACTGACGGTTCCTAAAGATTTGCACAGTAGAGAAATAATTTGTAATTTTGTGCATAGATAATACTTTGTAATTATAACCATTAAACAAGTATGCCTTATGATGAAAAACTATTTTGACTTGAAGGAAAGAGTCGCAATCGTGACCGGATGCTCAACAGGACTGGGCGTGCAGATGGCACGCGCGCTGGCCAGTCAGGGTTGCAAGATTGTGCCTATCGCCCGCAGGCTGGAGAAGTTGCAAGAAGTGGCGGCGGCCATCACTCGGGATTTCGGGGTGGAGACACTGCCGTTGCGTTGCGACATTACCGACACACAGCAAGTGGACGACATGGTGTCACAAGTGATGGACCACTTTGGCCGCATCGACATTCTCATCAACAATGCCGGAACGGGGGCCGTGGCACCCGCCGAGGACATTACCGACGAACAATTTGCCAACGAAATGAACATCGACCTTTTCGGGTCGTTCCGCGTGGCGCGTGCGGTGGCCAAAAAGGCCATGATACCCGCCAAGTATGGCCGCATTATCAACATCGCATCGATGTATGGCCTGGTGGGCAACAAGATTGCTCCGGCCTCGCCCTATCATGCTGCAAAAGGTGGTGTGGTTAACCTCACGCGTGCCCTGGCGGCCGAGTGGGGACGTTATGGCATTACGGTGAATACCATCTGTCCGGGTTACTTTGTCACTCCGCTCACGCAGGAGACGCTCGACAGCCAGTGGTTCCAAGACTATGCCCGCGGTGCCATCCCCATGGAGCGCTATGGCGTGGAGGGCGAACTGGACTCGGCGGCCATCTTCCTGGCCTCGCCGGCGTCAAGCTATGTAACCGGTGTGGCATTACCCGTAGATGGCGGCTACACCTGCATGTAGGGTGAAGAGCATTATCGGGAAAAAGGAAACTCCTTCGGGCCTCAGTGACCGAAGGAGTTTTCTCATAGTTGGTTACCGAAAACCGTGTTTTAGACTTTCAGGATGATGTTGATGATAGCGTTCACATCCTCCACGTCGATTTTCCCGTCGCTGTTGATGTCGGCATTGCCGGGATAGTCGGCGGCTGTCTTTTGCTTGAGGATGATGTTGATGACGGCATTGACGTCTTCCACGTCGACCTTGCCATCGCCGTTCACATCGCCACGTGTGGCCGGTGAGCCGGTGACCTCAAACTCATATTCTACCAGTTGTGAGGCTCCGCTGGCGTAAATTGCCTTGATGCCCACGATGTGCTTGCCGGCAGTGAGTTGCGGGAATACGTAACTGGCCGATTCGGTAGTGCCCTGGAGCGCACCATCCAGATAAACCTCATAGTGGTCGATAAAGCCTACGTCTATGCTCGAACCTTCGTCGTCGCCATTGCCCACATAGAAGTCGTCGATTTGCGTGAAGAATGCATCGTACGACATGTAGTGCACGCCGATGCGCACTTTCTGGCCCACATATTGTGCCAAGTCGGTCTCGTAGATGGTCCATTGGCCGGTAGTGACCTGGTTGATACTGCTCACTTGGTCGTAGTGGTCGGTCACCGGGTTGCCACCTTCAGTGAAGACGCACACCTCCATGGCCTCGGGATACTCTGCGTAGGCCTTGGCCGTGAAGCGGCACACGAAGTTGTCGCGAATGGTGAGTTCAGGCGACACAAGCCACTTGTTGGAGCCATTCTGCTGTGCCGAGAAGAAGATGATGGTCTTCTCGCCCGTTGGAGCCTGCACGGCAGGGTCGGTGGGCAGCATGGGCGGTGTGGTGTGCCAGGGGTTGAACACCATGGGCGGAATGGCCCTGGGATTGTTGGCCGTGCCCGAGCCGGGGAACGAAATGATATTGCTGAGTGAGCCCAGTGCGATGGGGTAGACTGGGTGCTGATCCAGGTCGTAGGTGTGCCAGTCTCCAAATTCTATGGCCGAGAAGTCGCTATAATCTTCAAAAGAGTCATTGAACGAGATGTTCTGGTTCCAACGCACGGTCACGTTGCCTGCTTCATCGGTGTCGGCAGTGATATTGTAGGGATCAACGATGCGTTCTTTCAACACGATGTTCACGTCGCAGTCTCCGGTCACCTCCAGCTCGCCGTCGTAGACTTCAAAGTGTTCTACCGTGACCCCAATCAGATAAGTGCCCAAGGGCAATGACTGGAACATGGCTGCGCCATCGGCGATAGTGGCACTATAGGATTGTGCTGTGGCCTTGTCGGTGAGTTCCACGGTCTGTCCGTCGAGCGAGCGTCCGTTGTTGGCCGTGACGAGCAGATTCACGCGTGCATTGTTGTCGGTCAGCGTGATGGTGGTTTCCACCACATCGGTCTGCGAAGCGGCGTAAACCGCTTGTACGCCCATGGTGTAGGTGCCGGCGGCCAGGTCGTTGAACACATATTCATAACCATCGGTGGTGCCCACCTGGGAGCCATTGAGATAGATGCGGAACGATTCGTTGGGATTCATGGGTGAACGTGCGGCCCGCTGTGCCCGCTTGGGCGCACGGAAGACGCTTTGATCCTGCCCCACATACACATCGTCGACCATAAGCATGAATGCACCGCCATTGGCAGCCTCGCTGATGTAACGGATGGCAAACTTGATGGTTTTTCCGGCATAATCGCTCAAATCGTAGGAATACTCGCGCCAACCGGTGTAGTCGGCCAGTTCGTAGTTACCGGCGTTGAGCAGGCGGAAATCGGCCTGAGTGGGGTTATCTATTACTTCGGTGATGAACACCTGGAATTTTTCTTTATAGACATCGGCCGCCTTGGCCATGAATGCCAGCACGTTTTTATTGCCGGGGGTGATGGCAGGCGAGATGAGCCAGTCGTCGTTGGGCTGGCCGCTATAGGTGCGGGTGAAGCCCACGTATTGCTGGCCGTTGTAGGGGCGCAGGATGGGGTAGTCGTACCACCATGCCGGTTGCACCACCAGCGGGTTCATAATTTGGGCATATTGCATCACGCCGCGGTTCACATACTCGCCCACGAGTGGAGCCGTGGTGAGTCCGTCGCCATCGATGCCGGTCCAGTCGCCAAAGTGGATGGCAAACGGGTCATAGTCTTCAAACGAGTCGTAGAAAACCGGTTTTTCCTTGTTCCATGTGAGGGTGACGTCGTTCAGGCCGGTGGTGGCGTTGTGGCGCACCGAGGTCTGCAGCGAGAACGGGAGGGTGTTCTCCTCGCTGAGCTGCACGGCTACGGTTGTGTCTTTACTCACCATGAAATGCTCGGTGACGGGGTTGTAGCCCGCCTGCGACACGTCTAACTGGTGATTGCCGGCATAGACTTTGATGGTGACTTGGCCCTGGGCGTTGAGATGAATGGCGCCATAGGAGAGGGCATAATCGGACTGCTGAAGCGACACCGAAGCCGCCGGCAGAGCATTCCCATCGGGGCCTGTGACTCCGATGGTGAGGCTGATGTCTCGTTTCTGTGCTGTGGCGGGCAGTGCCAGCGACAGCGTCAGTGCGAGTAATAGCAGATTCAAACGTTTCATGACGAATGATTAAAGAAGTTACTGTGTTGAGAGAAAAGGTTGCGTGGAAACAATCCACGCAACCTTTGAATTATCGCGCGAAAATTTCGCAACCGAAAGTGGTTACTTCACCACCTTTGCGGTGGAAGTAGTGCCGTCGGTGTAGGTGACCACCATGATGTTCACGCCGCTGAATGCGCGGTCGCTAGCCTGGCCGGCCACGTTGTAGAACTTCACACCAGCCACTTGCTTGCCGGCATTGAGGTTGCTCAAGCCTGTAGAGGTGTCGGAAAGCATGATCACATCCTCGGTGAGTTCCACATTGCCGTTGGCAAAGTCGATGCCCTCCATATTCACAGGTTGGTAACCTTGCAGGGTGAACTCGGCGTTATACAACTTGTCGGTTTGAATCACTTCAACAGCGAAGTGTCCGTCGGCATCGGTCGTAGCGGTGTAAACCACCGGACCGGTAGTGGCAGCACGGCGGGGAGCACCCTCGGGCTGAGCAGCGACTTGGCTGGTGAGCGTGACGGTGACACCTTCCAGTGCGTTGCCGTTTTCATCGGTCACAATGCCTGAGAAAGTGTTGGGCGTCTGCATCACACCGAACTTGGTCACGGGGAAGTAGCTACTCTTGTTGTTGGCTGACAGGCTCATCGCGCTTGACGACTGGCTGTCGCTGCGGTTCTGGTAGCACTCACCAATGTTGCTCTGGTCGGTGAGGAAGCAAGTGCGGGTGTCGCTGCCGCTCACGCGATCGCTGGCCACTACAATGCGCAGGCTCGAGCCGTCCCAAACGATGGGTTCAGCCAGATCAACACGGAACAGGTCAACGGGATTTGTAGCGGAGCCGGCGGTGACAAACGTGTATTCGCTGTCGTAAACCGGGGTGAGCTCGCTCACGTCGGTCTTTGTGAACGGTGCCATGGTCTCGTCGGTGGTGGAAATGACATAAACCTTGATGGCATCGGTAATCTCGCCAGGATTGTAACCCATGTAGGTGATGCTGGTGATGGCCTCACCCACGGTCAAACCGGCCTCGGTGAGCATGGCGGGCGTGTAGAGCATCTCGCACCAACCGTTCCTGTAGTAGTTGCAGATGGGCACTGCGTAGCTCTGTGTGGAGATGTACCATGCGCTGTTTTCGGGATCGGTGTTGCCAACGATGACAGTCTTCTCGGCCGTTTCGGCTGTAATGGTGACATTCACCACGTCGCCAGTCACGGTGTAACCATCTTCGAATACAAACTCAACATAGGCAGGATAGGTACCCGGTGCATTGGGCACGAAGGTGAATTCAAAGTCGGCAGTGCCACCGGCAGCGATTTCCTGAGCATCGGCAGTAGCCACCACTTCACCGTTGAAGTAGAAGTTGGCCACATAGTCGGTGCCTTCGGCCTCGCTGTTGATGTTCTTCAGCGTTGCCTTGGCGGTGTAATCGTTGTTGGCCACGGCATTGGCGGGAATCGAGGCTTGAGTAATGATCAAGTCGTGATCCACGTCAACCAGTTCAAAGCCATAGATATTGTCGATGTAAACATAGCCGGCCTCAAATGCGATATAAACCTCGCCGGCGGGAACGCCCTCAATCACAACGGTCTTGGGCAGGTACTGGCGGTTGTAGCCGCTGTTTACACTCGTGGGCAGGTCACTCGACGGAACGGTATTGAGGAGCGTCCAGTTGTTGCGGTCGGTGCTGTAGTAGATGTTGAGCAGGATGTCGTCGGCTGCATAGCTGGTGATGCGACCCACATCCACGGTCATCTTCTCGCCCTCGGTGACTTTGAGTAGCGGAGTGATGAACTTCTTCAAGGTGCGGCTTGCGCTCACCAGGTAGCGCTTGTTGTCGTCGCTGATGCTCTTGCTGTCGGTATTCACGCTCCAGGCATTGTCTTCCACAATGCATCCGGCGGGAATAGCTTGGTCTTCAAAGTTGACAAACCACTTGCTGGTGTCGAGCACGGTGCCGCTCAGAGGAATGGAAACGATTTCAGTCTCGCCGCACATGATGACCAGGTTACCACTCTTGATGCCGGCTTCGTCGGCGCTTATGGTCACGGTCACTTGTGTGTTAGAGCCGGCTTCGGCAGTGAACGAGGCCGGTTCGGCGGTGAAGCCTTCGGGAGCAGTGATGGTTACCTCACCAGGAGCAGCGCCGGTGTTGCGAATCTGCAAAGTCTTGCTGGTGGCCTGGCTGATCATGCCGAATGAACCGAAGGTGGCGGCATAGTTGGGATATTCGCCCAGATTGTTGCCGTTGGCATCGCGCACGGTGATGTTGGGCAGATAAGGAATGGGTTCAATCCAGGGAGTGACAACGTAGCGAGTGCCGCTGATACCCTCAATGGCGTCGAAACGGGTGCGAGAGCCATACTGGGCATAGTTCAGGTTGGCGGTCACCTCGATGGTGGCTTCTTCGCCCATGGCCAGTGCGCGACCGATGGGAGCAGTAACCACGGGAGCGTCGAGTGCGGTATAGACAGCAATACCAACCCACATGCCGGGATCGTCGGCAGCCAGGTCACACTCGCCGGTGTTCTTCACCGTGATGGTGTAAGTGAACGAGTAATTGCCATCGTTGTCGCAGTTGATGCTGCCACTGCCAGTGATCGATGAAGTGGCGCTGGTGATGGTCAAAGCCTTCTCATATTCGATTTCGGCAGTTCCGTTCACCACAAAGTCATCAATGTTAATGTTGTAACCCACGATGCCGATGCGCTGGTTGTTCAGCCCGCTCACGGTAACGGTGCCATAAGCATCCTGGTTGAGCGAAGTTTGATATTGAACGGTTTCGTTCACTTTGACATCGCCCACGGTGAGAGTGCCATCTTCGGCCTCATTAATAAGATAAATCTTGATGCCGGTGGAGTTAGAACTACCGGTGAGTTTCACCTGCAGTGTGGCCGAGCCTGTGATGGAAGGCGTGACCAGATAGTCGTAATTGTCGACCGATGTGCCGCTTTGCGAGCCAATGCCCAGGGCGCCGGTACCATTAACGCCGGCAGTGCTCTGGTAGGTGTAGGTGACATAGGTTATGTCGCCCCACCAGTCTTCCTCGCCACCCACGATGTGTTTCCATCCGGGAGCCACTTTGAAAGCATGGTCGGTGGTGCTGATGGCCGAGTTGAAATCTACAGTGTAGTTCTCAACAGTTTCAGCACTTGCCCAGCCAAAGCCCAGCAGCAATGCCGCTGTGGCCAGAATCTTGTTTAAATGCTTCATAAGAAAATAATGATTAATGGTTAATATTAGAGTTGAAAATCTCTTGTCATAATTAACAAGGACACGTGCGCACGTAGCACGTGTCCTTGTCGTAATTAAATTTATAACTTGAGGATGATGTTGATGATGGCGTTCACGTCTTCAACGTCTACCTTGCCGTCCTCAACAACGTTGGCGTTGCCGGGATAGTCGGCCTGCGTCTTGGTCTTGAGGATGATGTTGATCACGGCGTTCACGTCTTCAACGTCTACCTTACCATCGCCGGTCACATCGCCGCGCACGGCATACTTGAAGTGGGCCAGCTCGAAGTTGTCGTAGAAAGCTCCCAAGCAGTCGGAGGCATTGGCGCGCAGGGCGACAAACACCTTCTGTCCGGCATACTTGCTCAGGTCATAACTCAGGTGAGTCCAAGCCACATCGTCGTAGAGCTCGGCAGTGAAGTCGTTGCCCACTTGCTCGAAGCTGCTGCGGTCGGTGGCACTGGTGGTGCTCACGAGCACTTGCAGGGTGGGGCATCCGGCGGGCAGCACACTGTTGATGCTCTCCCAGTTGCGCATGTCGAAGTCGAAGGTAGAGTGGTCGGTGGCTTCGATTTGCTCCGACACAATCCAGTCTTCGAAGGCTCCGTTAGTGTTGCAACGGGTCATGAGTGACTGGTGGCCGTGAGGCTCCTTGAGCGAGTTGTAGCACTGGCTGTCGTTGAGCACGAAGAATGACAGAGGCGAGCCATTGTTGGGGAAATCCCAGAAGCTGAGTCGGCTGGTGGCCTGGCCGTCAACGTCCATCACGGTGAATCCCTTGGGACCCACACCGGTGTCGTCGTGCTCAAATCCGTAGAAGCGGATGTCGCTGGCCAGGGCGATGGCACTCACGTCGAACGACACTGTGTTGCCGTCGCTCAGGGTTACAATCATCTCGTCGTCGATGACTACCGAGTCTTCGTCGGCAGCCAGTTTGCCGGCATCGAAGGTGACGGTGAACTGCTTGCTGGCGGTGGCGGCGATTTCGTCACCGGCCTTGAGCGTGGTGCTGAAGTTGGGGCACAAGAACTTGACATCGGTCACTGTGACGGCCTCGCTTCCCAGGTTGGAGATGGCGATGGCGGGCGAGGTCTCGCTCTCGCCGTAGTTCACTTTATATGCGTTCCAGTAGTCGGTGCTGAAACTCACGTTGGCACCACCGCGCTCAATCTTCACATTGTCGAGCGAAGCGCCACGCGAGCGGTTGTAGTTGTGCGATACATAACGCCAGCGGAAGGCGATGGTCTTGCCCACGTAGGGTGTCAGATCAACGGTTTCATATACCCAGTAACGGATGGGTTCGCCATCGGCATCCACACCTTCCTGGTTGTCGCTGATGAGCTTGATTTGCTGCCAGTCGCCATCGACCTCAACGTCCAGCATCACGGCATCGATGCCATCGTCCTGGGTGCTCTTGTTCAGGCGCACTTGTGTGTCGTCCTTGGTCAGGCTCACGGGACGGTCGTTACCCCACCAGAAACTCAGTTGCATGCCGGGTTCGCTCACGCGGATGTCGGGCGTGGTGAGGATGGCTTCGACCTCGGTCTCATTGCTGTAGGCCATGGCACTGTACTTGCCGTCGAAGGGATAGTAGTCGCTGGCGCTCCACTTGGTGTAGCGTCCACCCTCGGCCAGCCAGCCCAGCGGAGCGAATGTACCGCTTTCAAATCCTTCGGTCCAGGGGAATTCGGTGACCGATTTGTCGTCTTGTGTGGAGAATACCCACGTAGGCACATCTTGTGCTTCGCCGACTTCATTGTAGGGAACCACCTTCCAGCAGTAAGTGGTAGAGAAGTCCATCACCTTAATGGTATAGGTAGTGGTGCCTTCCACGTCCAGGCCGTTGAGCACATCCCATGTGGGCTCGCCATCGGTTGCCTTGCCCACGTAGAGCTTGTAGCCCGTGGCAAACTGAGCCTCTTTCCAGCTCAGGGTCACGTTCTTGGGGTAGATGTTGGTGGCGCTGTCGGCCGGAGCAATCAGCTCGGTGGCCTGCGGAGCGTCGTCGATGCCATACACGCCGGGCAGCAGCACGCGGTCGATGATGAAGGTGCTGGCATCGTCCATGCCATATTCCTCATCGTAGGTGCTCTCGGTGCTCACGAAGCGCACGCGCACGTCGTCGCTGCGGTAGGGGGCCAGGTCGATGCTCACGTTGATGAGCGTATCGAGTTTGGTGTAGTCGGCCGTCCACACTTTCTTGAAGTTGTTGGTGCCGTCGTTGCACACATACACTTCCAGGTCGTTGGCGGGGAAATCCATGTCTTCACCCACAAATTGTGCATAGTAGGTGAACATGAACGTGGCCGGTGTGTTCTCGTCCGAGAGGTCAAGGCGCGGTGTAGTGATGTTGGCTGCCTCGATGTAGGGCGAGCAGCTCAAACTCTTGTCGCCTTCCAGCGCATAGATGGTAGTGGTCCAGGAATTAACAGTCGATCCGCCGGTCACCCATCCTGCGGGCGGGAATTGTGCGCCCTCAAAGAGTTCCAGCATATATCCATCGGGCACGGCTTGCTTGCTGGCTTCCACGTGCAGCGTCACGTCGCCGCCGTTAGTCTTGATCACCAGGTCGGCCTCAACGGGGCTGGTGAGGCTGGAGCGATACATGATTTGGAAACGAGCGGTTTCGTTCACACCCAGATTCATGCCGGTGGTGTCCATCACCAGTTCAAAGGCTTCGGGGCCTTCAAATCCGGTCACTTTCAGTCCCTTCAGACCCACGTTCTTGAGGGTAAGAACCTCGCTGTAGAGTTTCTCACCTATATAAGAAGTGGGGAAGCGGTAAGAAGTCTGCGTGAGTTGAGCCACCGGACCCGTCATGGGCTTGTGCTGCTTGATGCTCACGTTGTCTAGATACAGCACATTGCCGCTCTGCTTGAGCAAGTCGTAGATGAAGGCCACCTTAATGACCTTGCCCTGCCAGGGCGTGAGGTCGATTTTTGAGGTCTGCACGGCCCAGTTGGCCCACAGATACTGTCCATAGGGATCGGCAGGCACGCCACTGTCGCGCACTTGCTGTTCGTTGGTGATGTCGAAAATCACAGTGGTGTCGCCTGCGGCTACATCCACAATGCCCACCTTGAGCGTGTACTGCTTCTGCTCCAGCACGCCATAGGCGGCAGCTTCCCAATCGAAGGCCAGTTGATAGGTGTCGTCGAGTTCAACAGCCGGAGTGAGCAGCACTTCCTTGCGCGGTCCCCAAGCGTCTTTGTTGTTGGGGTCGGCATAGGTGGGTGCGTCCACCATGGCGTACTTGTGTCCGCTCATCGTGGAGCCACTCTCACTGTAGTGGATTGCCCAGCGATAGTTGAGATTCGCGCCGGTGTACTGCGACACGCATTCCCAACCCGCCGGCAGAGACGTGGTGGTCACGGTCCCTGCTACGTCTTCAAACCCTTCGTCAATCAGGGTCTGGGCGTTGGTTGTCATGGTTAGGGCAACCAACGTAGCCATTAGAAATGAGTAAATTTTATTCATAAAATTATTATTTATTAGTAAATAATTTGTTCGTTTTCTGCGGTTTATGTCTTGTTCCTAATGCCGAATCCAGTTCTCAAGTATTTAGTCTCAGACATTCGGTCCACCTAGAATCTAAGAATAGGTAGGGTAAATTTTAATTCTGCAAAATTGCATTTTTTTTATGAGAAAAACAAGTGGAAATTGAAAAAAATAAAAAAAATACAATAGGCAGGCTTTTTTTCTGACCAGTAACTGCTTCTTGCGCTAGGCGGTCTGCAAAGTGAAAAACTTGTATATCTAGAGAATTCCAATCAATTGGTGAGTGGAATTTGTGGATGTGATTATTTTGAACTACATTTGTAGCCTACAACATAATTGAAGAACTATAAAATGAGGAAATTGATTTCATTATTGCTGGCTCTGCTGGGCCTCAACACCGCTTGTGGCAGCAAGGCCTATGAGGATGCCGATGTGGCGACATTCGACGCTCTGATTAAACAAAATGATGTGCAACTGCTCGATGTGCGCACACCGCAAGAATTTGCCCAGGGGCACCTGGACGGTGCCATAAATATTGATGTGAAAGACGGCGCTTTCATGCAGCACGCCACAGCACGCCTCGACACTGCTCGCCGCGTGGCTGTGTATTGCCGCAGCGGTCGCCGTTCGGCCGATGCGGCCCGCATGCTCAGCGAAGCCGGCTACAAGGTGGTGAATCTCAAAGGTGGAATCATGGAGTGGCAAAACCGGGAGATGCCTGTCACCACAGTTGCCCACGAGATGGACGCGTTCACGACACCGAACGGAAAAACGGTGAAGTTTTACGCCCTGATGCACGGTAGCATCCGCATCTGTTACGATAATCTGGAAATTGAAGTAGACCCGGTGAGCCGCCTGGGCGAGCGCGAGGTGGATTTCGCTGCACTGGGCAAGGCCGATTACATTCTGGTCACCCATGAGCATGCCGACCATTTCGACAAAGCCGCAATCAATATGCTCACCAAAGAAAGTACTCGCCTGGTGACCAACAGCCGCTGTGCCGACATGCTGGGATATGGTCAGGCTATGGCCAATGGCGACCACCTGCAGTTGCGAGACGATATCACCATTGACGCTGTTCCGGCCTATAACACAACCGAAGGGCACCTGCAGTTTCATCCGCGCGGACGCGACAACGGATTTGTGCTCACCCTGGACGGGCTGCGCATCTACATCGCGGGCGACACCGAAGACATTCCCGAAATGGCAACACTAGCGCACATCGACATTGCTTTCCTGCCGTGTAACCAGCCCTATACCATGACCCCCGACCAGCTCATCCGTGCCGCTCGCATGGTGAAACCGCGCGTGCTGTTCCCTTATCATTACGGCCAAACCGATGTCACGGCACTACCCGCCGCTCTGCGAGCCGATGGCATCGACGTGCGCATCCGGCACTACGAGTAGCCGGCTGGCAGTCAGTCGAGGATGACGCGGGCGAAACTGCCGTCACCGGGGTCTCGCATCCCGAAGAAGCCGGGTTCGTCGATGATTTCTGCTTCGGGGCAGTCGGCATAGTTGTGTTCAATCACATCTCGCAGCTCGAGAAATTTTTCTCGGGCTGCTGCTTCATCGCTATAGTGGAAGGTGTCGGTGGCACTGCTTCCCTCGCTGTAATAACTGAAACTTACTTCATATTTTTTCATTGCAGGCATGTATCGTGGTTTCACTCTTCTGTGGCAAAAATCATGCCACATTCCTGCATCTCACCCATGACATGGAGAAAAAGTAAAACAATGGCAAAAATGGATAC
>JAGAYZ010000041.1 GCA_017940245.1 Muribaculaceae bacterium
GGCTGCACCGCGGCCACATGGCCCCGGCAAGCGACATGGCGTGGAGCGCGCAGGCCATGCGTGAGTCGTTCTTGATGACCAACGTGTGCCCGCAGCGGGGTGAGCTCAACGAGGGTGGCTGGGCCCGGCTCGAAGAGAAGTGCCGCGAGTGGGCGGCGCGCGACAGTGCCCTGATCATAGCCGCAGGGCCGGTGCTCGAGAGCGGGCTGGAGCGCATCGCCGCTGGCGCTGTGGTGGTGCCAAGGCGGTTTTACAAGGTGATACTTGCACCATGCGTGCGCCCCATGCGTGCTGTGGCTTTTGTTTATCCCAACGGACCCAGCAACGGGCCGCTGCATCGCTATGCGGTGAGTGTGGACGAGGTGGAGCGGCTGACGGGCATCACGTTTTTCCCCACGTTGGCGCCCAATGAGCAACGTCGCATCAAATCGGCACGCAATTTGCAAGTATGGACACACTGAACCTACGATAATTTTTTACATGAAAAGATTCTTCATCATCGCGCTGTTGATGCTGGGCATCACGATGCCCGAGGCCGGCTGGCCGGCTGGCGACGGCTTGTGCTGGACCATGAGCTCGCAGGCTCGCAGCAAGAAGGCCGCCAAGCGGGCCAAACGTGAGAAGAAGCGGAAAAAACGTGCCCGCCGGCATGCCGCCAAGCATGCCCGCAAGCAGGCGGCACAAGGTATGGTGCCGCTCCTCGGTGCCGGTGCTGCGACGAGCCAACCCGCTGGTGCCCTGTGCCGTGTGACGCTACCCAAAGGGATGAGCAACCAGACGCTCAACTATAAAGCACTCACCATCTACTTCAACAACCAGTGGCGCATACCCAATTGTGTGGCCTATGAACTGACGGCCACCATGGTGAGCATGGCCGATGCTCCCACGGCCGAGAAGCGCAAGAACTATCGGTTTGTGGCCGACCGTCGCGCCAGCGGAAGTCCCGATGGTGGTGACTATCGTGGCAGCGGCTACACGCGTGGGCACATGGCTCCGGCTATGGACATGCGAGGCGACCGTCAGACGATGCAGGACTGCTTTGCGATGACCAACATGTGTCCGCAAGAGGCCAAACTCAACAACGATCACTGGCGGCAACTGGAGGAGAGCGTGCACCGCTGGGCCAAGCGCGACGGGCGGCTGATCGTGCTCACCGGCCCCATCGTGGCACCCGGGCACGCGTGCATCGGACCGCGTCACGACATTGCCGTGCCCAAGGCGTTTTACAAGGTGGTCTACGCTCCGCGGCAGGGTCGCGCCATCGCATTTATCTACGACAACGCGCCCAGTCCTGGCGGCATGGCGCGTCGCGCGGTGAGCGTGGACGAGGTGGAACGGCGCACAGGACTGGACTTCTTCACCGCTCTGGACCGCGACACTGAGCGCCGCATCGAGGCGCAGTGCAGCATCGATGCCTGGCGCTGACCGACGCTGACAGTGAACGCTGACAGGCGCTGACGATGGGCGGTGTGCATTTCATGGCTGAGGTTTTGTGAAGGTTTCAATTTTTGTTTGTAACTTTGCGTTTTCAACCATCATCTAAAATGAGCAATCTACAATGAAGCACGTTCTATATTCCATAATCGCGCTTGCACTGCTGGCAAGCTGCAACGGTAATTCAGGCCAAAACCAGACGCAAGAGCAGGCCGACACATTCTACAGCGGAACAATGGGCGGCAGTGGGCAAGCTGCAGGCGGCAACGAGGGCGAGGAGTATCGCTCGACAGGCGACCAGAGTCTGCTGGACGTGAGCCTGCCTGCCAACCTCACCGATGAGGTGCTGCGCTACAAAGCCATCACCATCCACTTCAACAGCCGCTACCGTGTGCCTAACTGTGTGGCTTATGAACTGACCAACACGCAGGTGGCTATGGCCGACGCTCCCGATGCCGAGCGCCGCGATAACTATAATTTTAACCGCGACACGCGCGTCGACGGATGTCCCGACTGGTGGGAATACAAAGAAACCGGCTACGACCGTGGCCACATGGCCCCGGCCATGGACATGCGCTGGAGCCGGCAGGCCATGGAGCAGTGCTTCTTGATGACCAACATCTGCCCGCAAGACCACGAGCTCAACGACGGCGAGTGGCGGCACATGGAAGAGGCCATCCACACTTGGGCAAAGCGCACCGAGCGTCTGGTGATTTTCACCGGCCCTGTGCTGCGCAACGACATGAAGCGCATTGGCAAGCACCGCAACATCGCTGTGCCTTCTAAGTTCTATAAGGTGGTTTATGACCCCAAGCAGAAAAAGGCCATTGCCTTCCTGTTCAAGAACGAAAAAGCCCGCAACTCGTGGACCAACTATGCCGTGAGCGTCGACGAGGTGGAGCAACTCACGGGCATAGACTTCCTGGCCGCCTTGCCCGACGACGTGGAAACTACCGTGGAGAGCAAGCAGAGCATAGGCAAGTGGCCCCGCTACACCCCCCGCCGCTAGCCTTATCCGAAAATGGCATTAAAAAGCCACAGAATCAGCAAAATGCTGATGGCTGCTATTGCCAGTCTTGCCAGGCAGTTCCCTGCCAGACATCCACCCGCCATGGCACCCGAAAGGGCGTCTTCGGCATTGCCATCACCACTCAGGTAGGCAATGAGCCCACCCACAATCACTGCTATAATTATAATCCAGAACCACATCGCTTAAAACAGATATAGAGCGCCGTCGGCACTGCGCACTTGGTAATTAAAATATTGATACATCGGGTCGCGTTCGTCGATGGCATACACGATGCCACGAGTGCCCCACCACGAGCCATTATTGCGCACCGACACTAAAATCACGCCATTGTTTGAAATCTCAATCTTTCCCAGGGTCTTGGTCAGATTTCCATTATAGCCCACCTTATACATGGTGACTTGCTGCACCTGCTTCTGCGGCTGTGGTTGCGGAGCCAGTGTATAATTGTACCCGCCGGAGTATCCGCCATAAGATGATGAACTGCGCGACGATGGGGCGATGCCGCTGTAACCCATCGAAGGCTGGGGCACATCCTGATAATGTACAAACTGAGCGCTGGCGCCGGTCGAGGAGGCGGTGGCCAGCACCACTGCCAGTGCCGCCACGTGCTTAAAAATCTTGGTCATAATCTTTTCTGTGTTAAGGTTAGTTACCCCTTAATATTTGTCTTTGCCAAAAGGTAACCCAGGCTTGGAGAAAAATTTTCCGTTGCAAATAAAGAAAGGTGCCCTTAGCCGGTCACATCTGGGATTTTTTGTAATTTTGCAAAAAACAGCGCTGTTTTTTAGAAATGAAACTGAAGAAAAGAAAAATCAAGTATTTGGCAATATTCTTTCTATGCTGGTTTGCCCTTTGGGTATTTCTGGTTGATGGCGTAGTGGGATTCCAGACTATGGTTGACTGTTTCGGGTCATACGCCCTAGTGGAGATGGTGCTATTGCTTTTGGTCGCTTTGCCCACGGTGGCCGTTTACAAATTTACAAGAGAATAAATTGGAATTGATATGATTCAGGCATATATAACAAATCCTACGGCCTTCCCTCTTCGGGCAGAAGAGCCGTGGAGGGTAGTGGAAAACTTATGCGAGACAATCTCTCGCCTGATTGCTACGCTTGGCGATGAATATGCAATCGAACTCTTCTCATTCCCCTCGCCGCCACCGCGTGTGACGCATCCCGAAGCAGTGGGTCTGCGGCATTTGGCTTTTGAGGTTGACAACATTGTCTAGACTATGAATGAACTGGAAGCTATGGGAGTCGCGCCCGAAGTGGTGAGAACCGATGAATATCCCGGCAAGCGTTTCCTCTTCTTTGAGGATCCCGACGGATTGCCGATAGAAGTGTATGAGAAATAAATTCTAAAAGTACATGTATTGAGAACGGGCGAAGTGCGTGTGTCGCCCTACCTGCCTTTTGGCGGTGACGATTGCAGCCTGTTAAAGGCTTCGGGTATGACGACTCCAAAGTCGAAGTGGATATGGTTGCCCGTGTTCAGTTTCTTGATTGAGCATCCCAAGGGTCTGGTTCTCTTTGACACAGGCTGGCATCGGGAGATGTCGCCCTGTGGGGTTTATGATAAACGAGCTCAGATTAAGTCGTTAGGGTCATGGTTCCTGTATCAAATCAATCAGGGACGCATCGCCGAGGGCGAGGCCATCGACGAGCAACTGGCCGCGTTGGGACTGAAGCCCTCGGACATTGATTATGTGCTATTGTCGCATCTTGATTGTGACCATGCCAATGGTTTGCGACAGGTGAAGTACGCCAAGCATATATTAGTTTCTGATGCCGAGCTGATAGGAACTACGCGCAAAAATTTTCAGATTAAGATTCGTTTCCAGAAGCGTTGGTGGGAGGGCGTTGACCTGCGCACGTTTGACTGGAACGGCAAGGAAGGACCAGTCGGTAAGTCATACGACGTGCTGGGCGATGGTAGCCTGGTGATGGTGAATATCCCGGGGCATAGCGAGGGGCTGTGTGCACTGAAGGTTAAGAACACCGAGGGTAAATACGTGCTGCTCTTTGCCGATGGAGGATATGCCACCAAGTCGTGGCGCGACATGATCACCTCGGGTATCACGCTCGACAAGCAGATGCAGCGGAAGTCGCTGCAATGGATTCGCGAGCAAAGCCTGTCGCCCGACTGCATCGAGTCGCTGGACACCCACGACACAGACGTTCATCCCCATGTGATTGAACTATAACAACCTTTTATTGTAAAGGAACGATAATGAATAGATGCGAAATAGAGATGGGTTCCTCAAAAACGAATTAAGTAAAAAATATGATGACTGCAGAAGAATTGATGGGGCATAAATCGGCGACATTTCAACTGCTTCCCACTGTGTTCCCACGCAAAATCACTTGCCCACGCAGAATCTACTTTCCCACGCAGGAAATAAACATCGCTGATTATCAGATAGTTAGGTGTTAAACGATAGAAAAGTGCTAAAACTGCTCAAAATTATTTTCAAAAATCGCATTTTTAACGTAATTAACATTTGTTAAGGTGACAAAAGCCCCAGGTAGGCTCAAAATCGGCAAAAACATAGAGTTTAAGCTGCTTTTGAAGGGATGTGCCACCTTTCTTAAACTATAGGATAAGTTCTTTTGTTCTTTCATTCGGTTGAATATTTCGTTA
>JAGAYZ010000042.1 GCA_017940245.1 Muribaculaceae bacterium
CCCGGCAATGCCGACTTGAACAACGACGGCAAGGTGGATGTGGAAGACGTGAACGCGATCATCAACATCACGCTCAAGCTGTAGGCCGCTAGAGAATGAATAATTAATAATGAATAATTAATAATGAATAATGTGGCGCGAAGCGTCGTGCCTCTCCCCTCAGTTCTGGCGGATTTGCAATCCGCCAGGGCTTAAAGGGGGGATTTGCAATCCCCCGTTAGGCACGGCACACCAGTGACTGTCGCGGCGGCCGGATTGCAAATCCAGCCGAATTGGAAATTTTTCAAACAATCGGTTGATAAGGTAACAATTAAGTTGCAAATAGCCGGGGCCGACCTCGTTGTAGTCCGCGAGTGGGCCCCGGCGCTTATTTTTGCGAGTGATGTGATAGAACTAATAAAAAATGACGCTGGCAGCAAAAAAAAATGGTCGATTGTGATAGTGGGTTGGGCTTTTTGTAGTACTTTTGTAACATATTGGTATGATGGGCCGTTCTAGGTGCGATTGCCATAACAATCATCAATATAACAAACAATGAATTACAGTTTTCTCGATTTTCTGTCGCTACTGGGTGCCGTTGGCCTGTTCCTGTATGGCATGAAAGTGATGAGCGAGGGATTGCAGAAAGCGGCCGGCAACCGGCTGCGCTCCATCCTGTCGGCCATGACGCGCAATCGCGCGATGGGCCTGCTCACCGGTATGATTATCACGGCGCTCATTCAGAGTTCCAGTGCTTCAACGGTGATGGTGGTGAGTTTTGTCAACGCCGGCTTGATGAGCCTGGCGGAGTCAATCGCCGTGATTCTTGGTGCCAACATGGGGTCGACGTTCACCACGTGGATTGTGGCCTTCTTTGGCTTCTCGGTCGATACCAGCTTGTTCACACTGCCGGTACTGGCCATTGCCGTGCCCATGTTGTTCATGAAGCGGAGCCACTACAAGAGTGTGGCCGAGTTCCTGATAGGTTTCGTGTTTCTGTTCATGGGTCTGGCGGCCATCAGTGCCAACGTGCCCGACCTGGAGAAGTCGCCCGAAATTTTCGAGGCGCTGAAGTATTACACGTCGATGGGCTTCTGGTCGATGCTCATCTTCTTTTCCGTGGGCGTGGTGATTACACTGGTGATACAGTCCAGTGCCGCCACGTTCTCGATAGTGCTGATTATGGCCACCAAGGGGTGGATTCCCTACGACATGGCGTGTGCCATGGTGCTGGGCAGCAACGTGGGCACGACTATCACTCCGCTGCTGGCCTCGCTGGGCGGTAACATTGCGGCCAAGAAAGCTGCGGTGAGCCACCTGCTCTATAACCTGGTAAGTGCCGCGTGGATGTTTGTGGTGTTTTTCCTGTTTGTCAAAGCTACGGCATGGATTACGCAGGCGCTTCCATTTGGCTGGAACGACCCCAATCTGCTCTATGAAACCATGCATGGCGGCGGCGAGTCCACGCCAGCACTGGTGGAGTCGATGTCGTGGGGCTTGACTATCTATCACACCTTTTATAATGTGGTGAGCCTGCTGGTGGTATTGCCTTTCTTTAACCTCCTGCCCCGTGCCGTCAATGCTTTGGTGAAATCTAAACCCAGCAAGGATGCCGAGGAATTCCAGCTCAAGTACATCTCGGCGGGTCTGCTGAGCGCGTCGGAGTTGAACATCCTGGCCGCCCAGCGCGAGATAGGCATCTTTGCGCAGAAGACCGAGGAAATGCTGGGCATGGTCAAGACACAACTTCACACCAAGATAGGTAGCTCGGAGTTTAAAGACCTGTGCACGCGCATCGAAAAATGCGAGGACTTCAGCGACCGCATGGAATATGAGATAGCCAAGTACCTGAACCAGGTGATGGATGGCCGCCTGAGCTTTGACGCCAAGATGCGCGTGACCACCATGCTCAACATCGTGAGTGAGCTGGAAAGCATAGGCGACAGTTGCCAGAACTTGTCCAAGACGCTGCAGCGCAAGGGCGAGGCACAGGCACACTTCACCGACTACAACTACGGGCACATCGACCGCATGTTCCAGTATGTGAGCGAGGCCATGAGCAATATGTTGGCCGTGCTGGTGGACCTGGACAACGTGACCATCGAGGACCTTACACGCAGTTACGACAAGGAACGGGAAATCAATGAGTACCGCAACAAGTGCCGTGACGAGAATATCGAGAACATTAACAACAAGCTCTATCCCTACTCGGCCGGAGTGTTCTACATGGACGTGATTTGCGAAGCCGAGAAACTGGGCGACTACATCGTGAACGTGATTGATGCCGTAGAGGAACAGATGCAGCGCACAGTGGTGGATGAGCAGGGCAAGCCCGTAATAGGCGAGCTGAACCCCGAGAAGTCGCACCGCCAATAAGTAAAACCGAAAATAAATTTGTCAACTAATAACTTTATTGCAATGAAAGAATTAAAAGGAACACAGACCGAGAAGAATCTGCAAATCGCCTTTGCCGGCGAGTCGCAGGCACGCAACAAGTACACTTATTTCGCATCCAAGGCCAAGAAAGACGGTTACGAGCAAATAGCAGCCATCTTTGAGGAAACCGCCAACCAGGAGAAGGAGCATGCCAAGATGTGGTTCAAACTGCTCGAGGGTGGAGCCATCAAGAGCACGCCCGAGAACTTGAAGGCTGCCGCAGCCGGCGAGAACTATGAGTGGACCGACATGTATAAGGAAATGGCTCGCGTGGCCCGCGAAGAAGGGTTTGACGACATCGCTGCCAAGATGGAAGGTGTGGCAGCCGTTGAGAAGGCTCACGAGGAGCGCTACCTGAAGCTGCTGGCCAACGTGGAAGGCGACCTGGTCTTCTCGCGCGATGGCGACCGCATCTGGCAGTGCCGCAACTGTGGTCACATCCATGTGGGTCCCACCGCTCCCGAGGTGTGCCCCGTGTGCGACCATCCTCGTGCACACTTCCAACTCAAGGCCGAGAACTACTAATCGCAGTTTTACCATCATCACAAAGGGCGTGGCATCGCAGTGCCGCGCCCTTTGTCGTAATGGTGTGATGAGTGGGTCAGAACAGGAATGTGCGCTCAATCCAGTAGCAACCCATACCGGCCAGGTAGCCGGCAAGTGCAGTCCACGAGATGTGTCGCAGGTACCAGCCGAACGAGATGCGCTCCAGTCCCATGACCACTACACCTGCAGCACTGCCGATGATGAGCATCGATCCGCCCACTCCAGCGCAGTAGGCCAGCAGTTGCCAGAAGATGCCGTCGATGGCCATGTCGCCGGTGGGTGCCAGCGGATACATACCCATGCAACCGGCCACCAGTGGCACATTGTCTACGATGCTCGACAAGATGCCTATGGTGCCGGTCACCACATAGTGGTTGCCGCCACTGGCGGTGTCGAGCCAGCGTCCCAGGCCAGTGAGCACGCCCACTTCTTCCAGGCAACTCACAGCCATGAGGATGCCCATGAAGAACAAGATGGTGGACATGTCGATGTGGGCGAGCAGACGGCTCACTCGGTTATGCCAGCCGCCCGACTTGGGTTTTTTGCGCAAGTGAGCGTAAAACAGTTCGGTGGCCAGCCAAACTACCGACAGCACCAGCAAAATGCCCATGAAGGGTGGCAGTCCTGTGAGATGGCGGAAGATGGGCACGAAAATGAGTCCGCCCACGCCCAGGAAGAACACCGCCTTGCGTTCACGGCTGGTGAGCTCGTCTTCGGTGTCGTCGTCGCTGGTCGTGTCGGCACTGTCCAACTGACCATGCAACGAGAATTGCAGCAGGAACGCCGGCAGCACCATCGACACCAGCGAGGGAATGAGCAATTCCTTGATGACACCTTCGGCCGAGATGAGCCCCTGGTTCCACAGCATGATGGTGGTCACGTCGCCAATGGGTGAGAAGGCTCCGCCAGCATTGGCGGCAATCACTACCAGTCCTGCATAAATCATGCGGTCGGCAGGCTTACTCACCAGTTTGCGCAGCACCATGATCATGACGATGCTGGTGGTGAGGTTGTCCAGGATGGCACTGAGCAGGAACGTCATCAGCGCAATGCGCCACAGCAGCGTGCGCTTGCCGGTGGTCTTGAGCGCGGTGCGCACAAAGTTGAAGCCGCCGTTCTGGTCCACCACTTCCACGATGGTCATCGCCCCCATGAGGAAGAACAACGTGGTGGACGCACTGCCCAGATGCCGCTCGATGGCCTCGCTCACCGCGGCCATCACGCCATCGGGTGTGGTGCCCATGTAGGCTTCGGGATTGATCATAAACAAAGTCCAGCAAATCACCATCATAAACAGGGCGATGGCGGCCTTGTTGACCTTAATGACACTTTCTAGCGCAATGCACGCATATCCGAAGACAAAAGCGATGACGATTGCAAGGGTTAAAGCACTCATACTCTAAAATTTCTTTTCTTTATTATGCATTTAAAAACGTTTCTATAGCGTGTGCCGCCTCCCCCTCGCAAAACCGTGGCTCGGCAACGGGGCGATAAAGGTAGTCGGCGAAACGCAGCAGTTGCACGGCGCAAACTCGCCGTTGCGCGACAGGCAGGCCTCAATGCGCACGTTGCCCACGGGAGTGGGGGTGAGGTGCAGCGATGCAGCCACTTCGGCCAGTTTGGCATCGGGAGTGTCGAGCAGACGCTCAAGTTTGCTGGCCGCTTCGGGCATATAGTCGCGCTTGACAATGCGCAACGGGCTGCCGGTGGGTGTGTTGATGGCTTTCTGGCTCAGGCCGAAAAGCGTGTTCTTGATTTGTATGTGCTGATGAGCCGTCAGTGCCGAGGCCATCTCTAAACTAGAAAATTTTGCCATAATCGTTTTTTAGGTTGAAAGTTAATGAAATAAGAACTGCGGGCATGTGCTAATTTATGCCCGGAATTATTTAGAAAAAACGAAAATGGCCTAACGGATGATGTGGCGGAGCACAATGAAATAATCACATGAGAGGTGAGGCAAGATGTGTCCTGCCCATGTGCTCCACACTCTCATGGGCCTGTGCAGATGCAACGGTGACTTGACGGCCGAGCAGCTGCTGTGACCGCCAGTGCGCGTGGAATGGCTGTTGTGGCTGCCGCTGGTGCGCATCGAGTGGTTGATGACCATGCCGGTAGCCGAGCCGTTGCCGGTGAACTCGGCCTCGGCCTGCTCGCGCTCCCACAGGTGCGCGTTGCGCACTTCGCCTTGTGCATGATGGGTTGCAGCCACACGCCCGATGGTTGTGGGTGCATGGCCCAAGCAACACAGTAAAAGTGTCGCAAAGAGCACAATAATATGGAATAAACGCTGCATCACTTTAGAATTGGCGGCACAAAATTACAGCAAACCTCGGAAATGACAAAGCATCGCTTTACTTTTTCCGAGGCGTGTAGTGAATTTGAGTTGAAGTTTATGGCTGGCCCATGCGGTCGATTTGTTTCTTGGCCCATTCTTTGGCCGTCTGGATGGCTTGGCGCTTGGCCTGTGTGGCCAGGCTGTCGAGCAATTCCTCGGCCGGATTGGGAGCCGATTGCAGCAGGGTGTCTTCCTCCACGGGTGGAGCCAGATAGCTGTCGTCTTCATCTTCCTCGGCCGGTGGCATTTCCTGTGGCTGCGACGGTGCCTGGTTGTCGATGCCGGTCTGGTCTTTCACGGCATTGAGCAAGAAGTTGTCCACATCGTCTTTGTCGAAGGTGAACACGTGGTTGAGCACGCCCAGCGACACCGTTTTGCGTTCATTGCCCACACGGAAGCGTCCCACCGAGCACACGAAGTAGTTGTCCACGTCCAGGTACTCGTCGACGGCAAAATCGATGCCCTTGCCGGAAATCCATTCCACCACGCCATTGAGCAAGTTGCCCAGGCCGCCCATGTTGTTGGCCGCCTGTATCTTTGTGCTCATCCACTCGCGTGAAGAAGTGGCGATGGCATCCTTGTGGTCTTGTCGCGAGGGGCACGTTACAGCCAGCACACCGCCCAGAATCACCACAATGAGCAGTGCCAGCAGCAACTTGGTGCCGCATCCGCTGCCGCCGCGCTTGGGTTCGGGCTGCTGTGGAAGCGGCTGTTGTGGCTCGGCCCACGCAGTGGGGACCGACTCGTCGGCAGTTGTGGCCCGGCCGGAATAGGGTGGCGGTGTTGTGTCCATGTGATGCTGGAACTGCAACTGCTGCAGCAGCGAGGTGAGTTCGGGCACGTCGCCGGCCTGGCGCCAGTCGTCCATTCCCTGAGTCCATACTTCGGTTTCGGGAGTAATGGCCATTTCGGCCAGTTGTCCCATGGTGAACGGCCCTTGTTGCTGGCCATCTACAATGACAAAAAACTCTTTCATCGTTCCAAAGTATTTATATTGATAAAACGAAACAATCGTGTGTTAGACCCTGTATCGGTCCATTGGTTTAATGACTAGTGGTTGTTGATGAACTCCTGGAAGGCGGCCTTGTAGCTGTCGCCGATGGGGATATAGACATCGCCAAAGACGATGCGGTTGCGGTCGATCTCGCGAATCTTTTCTTTAGAGACGATGAACGAGCGATGCACGCGAATGAAACGCGAGGCCGGCAGCATCTGTTCCATGGCCTTCATGTTCATCAGCGAGAGGATGGGGCGTGCCGTCTGCTCGGTGTAAATTTTCACATAATCTTTCAACCCCTCGATGTAGCGTATGTCGTCGAGATTGATTTGCAGCAACTTGTATTCGCTTTTGACGAAAATAGACTTGATTTCTGTCTCGTGTTGCGATGCCGTGGCCCCCGATGCTTCACTCTGCTTAGTGAGTGAGAACCACTGCAGGGCCTTGTTGCACGCCTCCAGGAATGTGGCGAATGTGATGGGCTTGAGCAGGTAGTCGAGGGCATTGATGCGGTAGCCGTCGAGGGCATACTGCTCGAAAGCGGTGGTGAACACGATGCGCGTGGTCTCGGGCAGCATGCGCGAGAGTTCCAGTCCGTTCAGCTCGGGCATCTGAATGTCCAGGAATACGAGATCTACCGGATTCTCGGCCATGCCCTTGAGGGCATCGGTGGCGTTGGAATATTTTCCGGCCAGATTCATGAACGGAATCTTAGTTACATAGCTGGCCAGCAGTTCCACTGCCAGCGGTTCATCGTCAACGATGGCGCAATTAATTGTCATGAGTGTTGATTGATAGGTTGGAGTGATAAATGGTTTTGTCGTCGTTGAGTCCTTGATCCCAGGTATATCGTCCGGGATAGATGAGTTCCAGGCGCTTGCTCACCTGCTCCAGCCCTATTCCGCTACCGCTCTTGTCGTTGTCGCGCTTGGGGTAATAGGAATTGCTGATGCGGCAGGTCACGGTGCCGTCTTGTTGACCGATGGTCACGTCGATGGTACCCTTTCCGGCAGGCGAAACGCCATGCTTGAATGCGTTTTCCAGCAACGAGATGAAGATGAGCGGTGCGATGGGAGTGGCATCGTCGTCGGCCACGTCGATGTCCGTGGTGATATTCACGCCGGCCGTGACGCGAATCTTCATCAGTTCGATGTAGTTGCGCATGAATTCCACCTCCTTGTATAGTGGCACGTAGGGCTGCTGGTTGTCATATAGCACATGGCGCAGCAGGCGGCTCAGTTCCTCGACGGCGGTTTGTGCCTTGTCGGCATCAAAGGCGATGAGGGCGTAGATGTTGTTGAGCGTGTTGAGCAGGAAGTGGGGATTGAGCTGGTTGCGCAGGTTGCTCAGCTCGGCCTGGGTGCGGCTTTGCTCGGCGGCCTTGCGCGCGTCCTCAATGTGCTGCCATCGCATGCTCATGCGCACGGCCATGCTCAGCCCCACGACCAGCACCATCGACAGGCAGTTGTAGAAGTACATGGGGTAGCGTGGCGGGCGGTGACTGCCGCCCGTGGGCGGGTGGGCCATGAAGTTATTTACCGTGTGCCACCATTCCATCATCAGCCCCATGCACAGGGCTATGGCCAAGATGTTGAGCAGGAAGAACGCGTTTTTGCGCTCCTTGAAATAAAACTTGGGAATGAGCCACAAGTAATTCAGATAGAATAGCACCATGTAGCTGAAAGGCCCCCCTAACCCGCGCAAGAATCGGGTCAATGCCATCTGGTTGGTGTCGTTAGGGTGGTAGAAGAGCAGGGGGAAAAACAGCACTATGCCCCAGCACAGCACGTGGATGATGAGTTCGCGTTTAGAAGTTTTAATCATAATCTTGTTTTAAGGCTCCATGTAGCGGTTGGACGATGAAGGCGAAAATGCAAAGTTACAAAAAATATGGGTTAAGCCCACTGAGAACCGGCTAAAAAAGACAGCTGCTGTGTCTTGTGCCAAGTAGCACCGATGTCACCGCAGCTGTCGTCAACACAACAAACAATTTATTAACCATGATGCGTATAAAGCCAATACACAGTAATGTGTTACCATTACGCCGGCAAATTTATGCCGTGTGGAATTTAATTGCAAAAGGAATAGACCGAAAGGCCAAAAAAACCGATGATTGCCCCGATTTTATCGATTTTCCTTATCGCTTCAAGATGATGTTGATGATGGCGTTCACGTCGGCAACATCGACTGCTCCGTCGCCATTCACATCGCAAGCGACTTGCATATCGATGCGCGTGTCGCGTCCCAGAATCGTGTTGATGGTCATGTTCACGTCTTGCACGTCTACCACACCGTCGGCATTGATGTCGCCCAGAGTGAAGGAGTCATCGACCACATCAATGAGCCGATAGGCATCGTTGTAACTACCCACCACCAGCTCGGCCGATCCGGCCTTGGCTTCGTACATGAGCGTGTAGCGTCCCGCATCGAAGTTGATGGTCTGCTTCACGTTGATGGTCTTGCTCTCGCCGGGGTTGAGTTTCACACTGCCCATGTTCAATATTCCGCCATTGGTGAGGGTGTACTGGCGCATGCGCACATAGACCGTACCGCTGAAACTCTCTTCGGCGGTGATGGTGACAGAGCCTTGAATCTGCTCACCTTTCTTGACACGTCGCGGGAACTTCGCCTCGGTTATCCGGTAGGCAATGGCTGGAGCCGGTTGCACGGTGACCATGTCGTTGAGTGCAGGCGAGAGGTTGTCGTCGGTGATGTGTCCGTCTTCGGTGGCATAAGCTATCTGCACGCGGTAGGTACCGGGGTCTAGGGGCAACTTGCGATAGAAGGTGAGTGTCTTGGCTTCGCCCTTTGCCACGCTGGCGTTGGCTTGCTGGTACATGTATCGCTTGGTGGGGTTGGCTGTGTCTACCAGGTAGAGGATGACTCCCACGGTGCCGGGCGCGCCATAATTGCGGGTGTTGAGGGCGAAATAGACGTTATCGCCTTGATTGATGATTGTGTTATCGCCGGGCATCTGCCAGAGTACGTGTTGGGTGAGTCGCATCACGGGCAACGTGGCAGGTGGCAACACGGTGATGGGTTTGCTGGGCTGTGCCTGAGTGAAGGGATAGTCGGGGAAACCTTTCTCGTAGGCAGAGAGCAGATATTGTCCTTGCGGCATGTTGTCGTCCAGGTTGACCAGCAGGCTCAGGTCTTCGGTCACTTCGTCGTAGCAGTTTACGGCATTTTCGTAGTCGAAGAACACATTGGGGTCTTCGGCGCTGGTGAAACGGATGACGATGTTTTTCAATCGCACGTCGCCGCTGTTGTTGCGCAGTGTCACGTTAAAATGTGCACTGCCCTGGGCATAAACGTCTCCGTCGGGTGCTAGTGGTGTGAGCAGGCTCACGTCGGGCACCTGGCACGACCCGTCAATTTCGCCCAGTGTGCCACCGGCGACTGTTGCACTAAACTGGCCGATGTAGGGCAATCCACGGCTGTCGCGGCCGCGGCAGTAACGCATGATGTTCCACTGCGCCGAAGCGTCTTCGCGGAAGGCCATGCGGATGGTGCACGGGCCATCGGGAACGTTACCCACGTTCTTGCTGATGCCGTCTATGGTCTTCATGGCCAGCAGGCCGCTGTGGCCGCCGGCAAAGCCGTCGATTTGTGCCGAGAAGGTCTTGAGCACTGCAATGATGGTGTCATTGCGCACAGCCACCACAGCCAGGTCGCCCGTAAAGGGTCGTGTGTCGTGGTTTTCTACCGAAGTGATGATGCCGAAGTCGCTGGACGTCTGCGTGTAGAGTCGCATGCTCATGGGGTTATAGAGAGGGCGCAAAGCTTGTGTGCCCAGTCCGGTAGGCGGCTGGATGCCGGTCACGATTTCCTGGTCAAGGTTGTATCCGCCGGTGCCGCCGCCAATGCCCAGTGTGCTGGGATCGAGGTGCGAAACGAGAAAATAGCCGTTGCTGGTGCCATTCCACCCCCAATTGATGTGCACATAGTCTTCAGTGTCATATCCGTCGCACACAAAGGCATGCCCGCTGTTGCTCACGTCGCTTGACGCTCCGTAGAAAACGGCCCGTCCGGCATCAATCTCGCTCTTGATGAGTTGCATCCACTCGCTGGTGCTGTAGTAGTCGCGCTTGTGCATGGTCACGGCTGAGTCGTAGCCGAAATAGTCGCGCAAGGCGGCCGGCACCAGTTGCGACAATGCACCGCTGCCGCTGGGTGCATATTCCATCTCCACGGCGATGCCAAAATGTGCTGCCAGAGTGGCCACTGCATTCTGCTGCTGGGCCGTGGTGGCAGAGGTGTACTCGGGCAGAATCAAATCCCAGTCATAGGTGGTTGAGCCGAAGTCGGCAGTGAGCGTGAGTCCATTGCTGGTGTAGGTTTTGCTGCCGGTGCCTTTAGGCGGATAGTTGTGCAGTTTCATGATTTGTGTGGCGGCAGTAGCCACGCAACCCACGTAGTAGTTGGTGGTCTGTCCGTCGTTCTGATAAGTGGGACATAGCAGGTTGAACGGTGCGCCTTGCCCCCAGCAGATATCGCCCAGCAGAGGTGGCTGCACCGGAGTTCCAATGCGTGCGGCATGCGTGGCAGCCGATGAGCTGGAGCAGGCTTCCACATATTGCTTGGAGAGTTCTATCCAGGCCAGCATGTTGGCCGGTGCCTTGCTCAAATCTAGTGAGCCATGGTCGCTGTAGCCCAGCACGGGGATGGCCTGGTCGTCGCCGGCCACGATGACCCATCCCCGACGTGATGAGTTGAACACATAGAGCAGGTCGCTGTTGTCGGTGCCGGTGATGCGGGTGGGAGCCTGGCGTAGACCGGTGACACTGGTGTGTGGCCCTAGAAATCGTTGAGCCACCTCCAGTGCTTGTTGCTTGCTGATGGGACTGCCCATGGCGGCCATGGCGGTCATGATGAGCAGAGATAGAGAAAGAAATCTTCGCATACTATAATAATGTGAGAAATGAGTAAAACAAGCGGGAAGCCTGTTGAGAATGAGATGGGCTTCCCGCTGAGTTTGGGGTTGATAAATTATTTGACGATAGTCTTGGTGGCTGTGTTGCCCACCTTCACTATCACTACTCCGGTATGAGCCGGAATGGTGACCGAGCCGTTGCTCACGGCCGTGCCGAGCAGGCGCCCGGCCATGTCTACGACGGTGACAGGGGTGCCTGCCGGAGCATCAACGACCACAGCACCCGTGGTGCCCGTCACACGGGCTTGCGTGGTGCGCACGTCGGTGACGGCAGTGGAAGGCACGACCAGTTCCACCAGCACAGTGTTGCTGAGGCCGGAAGCTATCTCAGCCACGTAGTTGTTGGGATAGGAACTGATCACCGTGGGAGCATAGGCCCTGACCTGATAGAGATAAGCTATTTTCTCGCTCAGTGGCACTTCAAAGTGGCACGAAGTGACATTCTCCACCGGGAAGATGCCGACCGGGGCCACTACCTGGTCGCCGGCCTCTACATGCTGAGTCACCTTGAAATCGTCGATGAACAACTTGTGCCCGGTGTACTCACTTTCCAGTTTCTGCTCGGGCCATACCAGTTTGATGTAGGTCATCTCGCTGCCGCCAGTCAGGTCTAAGGTGTAATCCTTAAATGCGCCATCGAGCGTGACGGTGGCTTCGTCTACCACGTTGTCGTCTTGATAGACGTTGATGGTGAGCACATCACCCGTCTGGGGTGTGCTTGAGTAGTAGGATGCCATGTTGAGCGTGAGCTGGAAGTTGCCCCCGTTGTTGCTCAGGTTGATTGCGGGAGTGATGAGAGTGGCATTGCTGCTATAGGGCGCGAGTCCCATGTAGCCGGCGGCATAGGCAATGTTGGTGCCATACCATCCCGGTTGCTGGGTGTCGTTGTCCAGATAGTCGCCCATGGAGGTGCCATACTCGGTGCTGGTGATGGTGCCCTTGGTCACCTTCGCAAAATCTTCAACGAGCATTTCCATGTCGCCTGCCTGGCTAATGGTTTCCTGCTTGAACAGGGACACTTTGTAGCTTGTGGCATCGGCCACGGGCTCCCAGTTGGCAACGAAGCCGTTTTCGTCGACCTCGGTAGCATCGGTGGCAATAGGTGCGTCAAGGCTCTGGATGAATTTGACCACGGCGATTTCCTCGCTATAATCGCTCACGTTGTCGCCTTTCACAGTGCGGGCGCGGTAGTAATACTGCACGCCGTCGGTGAGTCCGGTAACCTGGTAACGAACCGAGTAGGACGATGTGGGCACTTCTTGGTCTTGCAGCACATATTGTGGTTGTCCGCTGGCGTCGCGGCTATACACGTCTAGCAAGTAGCCCGTGGCTCCTGTTATGGC
Organism: Muribaculaceae bacterium; assembly: GCA_017940245.1. Lineage (GTDB taxonomy): Bacteria > Bacteroidota > Bacteroidia > Bacteroidales > Muribaculaceae > Sodaliphilus. The sequence continues at coordinate 12,570 of JAGAYZ010000042.1, forward strand.
CCGCCACGAAGCGGTGAATGAAGTGCCTGTGGCATCGATGGGCTGTTCCACAATGGGAGCGGCAACAAACGCCTGCGACGATTCCACCTTAAGGTCGTCAATGAGCACACCGTTAAACGTGAGGTAGGGTGTGAAGCGCAGATAGGTATAGGACGTGCCGCCGGTCATGATGACGGATATTTGTGCCCACTCATTATTAATATAATAGGTCTGGGCGCTGTTGTAACCCAGTTGCACCTGCACGCCGCCCAAGTCGTCGATGGAGCGAACGCGGAACGACACGCGCAGGTTGCCGCCGCCCGACGACATGTTGGTGTAGGCCGTCTGCAAGTTGCCGCCATCGCCTATGAGCAGGCATCCGCCGGCCTCATACACTTTTGAGCCGCTCCAGCCGGTGAGGGTGGAGCGCAGTTTGCCGCCGTAACCGCTGATGTCGGTAGTGGCTGGAGCTGATTCACTGCCTTCGGTGAAGGCATCAAAATTTTGGTCGATGATTACCGTCAGGTCGTCTTGTGCCTGTAGGCTAAACGACCAGAACCCCGTCATAATAAGGGTTGTCATGAGAAAAAGTAAACGTTTAGTCATAGTTTTAAGAGATTAGATTATACACTAAAATTGTAAAAGCAAAGTTACAACAAAGAAGGAATAAAACCAAAATGAAAGTTGAAAGTTTTTTGTTTTTTTAGGAATATTCTAGCATGCAGCTATCAAGCAACCCAGATTTATGGTTTGTACTTGATTTTCACTGCTGCACGGCGAACTTTTGGCGGATAACCGGCTACCGGCAGACAACTATATTTCATGGAAAAGAAGAAAAAAACAGATGCAATTTTTCACAAAATCGCACCTGCCAATTTTAGAGTATGAGAAAATTTACTTTTTCAGTGTAGTATAAAAGCAATAATTATTTTCGTGGCAAAGATAATATCTTTTTATGAATCCACCAAGAAAAAACAAAAAAATATCACAAAAAATTATTTTTTTCTTTCAATTACGATTTTTTTTCGCGAAAATAGGGGCAAAATTCATCTCAAAAGAGTAGCTCGAAAATAGAAAAAAATCACCTTTAGTTGAAAAGGAACAAAACATGTGCTAAAAACCATTAGAGAGTCATACCGAAATGAATAGTTTTGAGGTAGATAGGCCAATTTTATGCTTGAAATATTTGGAAGTTTTTCAGATATTGGAGTACATTTGCAAACAAAATCCAATCTAGGGAAAAATTTTTTATAAAATAACTATGAGCAACCCCAACATCGACCTGACGGCAAGAGAACTTGAGGTGCTGGAATTATTATCGTTTGGATATAACAGCAAGGACATAGCCGAAAAGCTGTATATCTCGCCCAATACGGTAGAGTACCACCGCAAGCAGCTGTTAAGAAAAACAGCTTCGCGCAATGCTGCTGAGCTAATCGGTAATGCATTTCGCTTAAACATTCTCTCTGTGGATGACTAATGTCCACTGCCCGTGCGAGTGACAGCATTTTGTCAGTAAACCAACAATCCTCCCACTCTTCTGAGACTGGGAGGATTTTTGTGTAGGTGTCGTCGATGTTGTGGCGGTTTATTGGTAGTGCGCCAGGGCGCGCTGCAATTCATCGCGAATCATGGTTTTGAGTTCCGGCGGCTGGAGCACCTCGATGGCGCTGCCGTGAGAGAGCAGTTCCTCGCGCAGGTCGTAGGTGAGGCGCATGTGGTAGTGAAACACCGAGTAGGAATCGTGCAGTTCCTCCTGTTGAGACCAGTGCAGCGGTAATGCCCGGAAATACTTCGCTTGAGTGGGCTCAACCCGCAGAATGATGTGCTTGGGCGCGTTGTGGTTGGTGGTGATGCCAAAGCAGTCCTTGAAAAACTCTTGCGGGCTCAAGTTGTCGGGCATAATGAACGATTCGCCAGCCAGCAGCTTGAGGTCGCTCATGCGGTCCAGGGCATAGGTCTTGATGCGATGATCCTTGACATTGAAACCTATCACATACCACAGTTGCTTGAAAATCTTCACAAAGTAGGGTTCTAGTGTGACGGCAGAGCGCTGTGAACGGGTGTAGGACCTGTAGCTGAACTGGATGCGCGTGTTTCTCTTGAGAGCGTCTATGATGACAGGCAGATGCTCACGGGCGCTGGGCACATTTTCCAGCACGATGCGGCTCGACACGTCGCCCACATCGCGCAGGGCGTCGTTAACGGCCATGGAGTCGAGCAGCCAGTCGTGTAGCGAGCGTTGACCGTCGGAGTTTTCCTCGATGTAGTATTCATAGGTGGTGCGGTCGCAGGCAATGTTCACATGCAGCAGCTGCTCGGCCGCGTTGCGATAGGTGTGGAAAGTGCGCCGTGGCATGGGACGGCCGTTGCTCATGGGCGTATCCATCCACAACCGGTTGAGCTGCTCTTGTGTGATGCGGCCATAACGGCGGATGGTGTCGACCAGCCACAGATAGTTGTTTAGCGTATTTCTCATTGCTCGTTTTTGATGAGTGCGCACAAGCCCAGCATGGTGAGTGCGGCATTAAGCAGCAGTAATTCAAATCCCAGTGTATAGGCATACTGGTTCTCAAGCCATCGCTGGATAAAGAAACTGATGACCGGGGCCGCCACACACACTACGGGCACGAGTCGGTCGCGCACAGGCTTGCGGCACATCATGCCGAAGGCAAACAGACCCAGGATGGGGCCATAGGTGTAGCTGGCCAGTGTGTAGACGGCGCTGATGGCATCGCTGTTGCTGATGGCGTAGAAGATGAGGATAACGATGCCCATGCCTGCGGCCATGGCCACATGCACCATCTTGCGGGTGCGGCCCAGTGTCGTATCGTTCTGTCGCTTGTCGGCATTGAGAATGTCGACGGTGAACGATGTGGTGAGCGAGGTCAGCGCCGAGCCGGCGGCCGAGTAGGCGGCGGAAATCAGTCCCAGAATAAACAGCACGCCCACAATCACGGGCATTCCGGCCGAGAAGGCTACGGTGCCAAATAGCTCATCGCTCTTTTCGGGCATAGCCAAGCCATTGGCCTTGACGTGCAGGGTGAGCAATGTGCCCAAAATCAGGAACAAGGCGATGACGAAGAACTGTGTGATGCCGCTCACGATGAGGCCCTTTTTCGACTCACGGGCGTTTTTGCTGGCCAGTGTGCGCTGCATGAGGTCCTGGTCAAGGCCGGTGGTGGCAATCACCATGAAAATGCCGGCAATGAACTGTTTCCAGAAATAGGTGCCCTCCTTGGGATTGTCGAAGAAGAACATGCGCGAAGTTTCGTCGCCGGCAATGGCCTGGCACATACCGGCTAGGTCGTAGCCCAGCCCGCGTGCGATGAAGAAGATGCACAGCACCACCGACGTGATCAGGCAGAACGACTTGAGCGTGTCGGTCCATATCACGGTCTTCACACCACCTTGCAACGTGTAGAGGAAGATCAGGGCAATGGTGGCAATCACATTCACGATGAAGGGAATGCCCAGCGGGGTGAACACGAGCAGTTGCAGCGTGACACACACCACGTAGAAACGCACGGCGGCTCCCAGCATCTTGCTGATGAAGAAGAACCATGCTCCGGTCTTGTGGGTGCCGGCACCAAACCGCTGCTCCAAGTAGCCATAGATGGATACTAGGTTGCGCTTGTAGAACAGCGGAATGAGCACGTAGGCAATGGCGAAGTAGCCAATGACGAATCCCAGCGTCATCTGCAGGTAGCTATAACTCTTGGCCACGACCATGCCGGGAACCGACACGAAGGTCACGCCCGAAATGGGGGCCCCTATCATGGCAATGGCCACAATGAACCAGGGTGCCTCGCGGCCGCCGGTGAGGGCGGCATTGTCGTCGGTGCGGCGTGAAACGGCCCACGAAATGAGAAACAGAATCAAGAAATAGCCAACTATTGTGGCAAGTACTATCCAGGGTGTCATGAGTGTATGTTTTTTAGCTGCAAGTTACGAGCTATGAGTTTTTAGTTGCTAGATTGATAGATGAGGTAGGGCTGGCGCTGCTGCTTGAAGGCGGCCACATCGGCAGCCCACGAGGCTTTGATTTGTGCGGCACTTTTACCGTCCATAATCATCTGCTTGACATCGCGTCGGCCCATGAGCAGGTCGAAGAAGCGCGTAAAGAATTTCTCGCCCATGTTCAGGTTGTGGTAGGCGTCGATGACATATTCCAGGTTGATGCCTTGAGCGATGGCGGCTTCGGGATCCATCTGGTGCAGATCCACGCCATGACACAACTGGTTCAGGCAAGGCGGATTCTTGGCACCAAAGCGGCTGCGCGGTGTGAACGAAAAGTCATATCCTTTCATCTGTGGGTGACCATAGACCTGGAAAGGCCAGTCGGTACCGCGGCCCAGGCTCACCGGTGTGCCCTCAAAGAAGCATGTAGAGGGATAGAGATAAATGGAGAGCATGTTGGGCAGATTGGGCGACGGAGCCACCGGCAGAGTGTAGCGGGTCTGGCGCGTGTAGTGGTCGCAGGGAATCACGGTCAGTTGGCAGCTCTTGCCGCCGGTGAGCCAGTGCTCGCCGTTGGCCATCAGCGCCAGCTCGCCCATGGTCATGCCATACACCGTGGGGATGGGCAGGCGACCCACGCCGCTCTTGAGGCTCATGTCCAGGATGGGGCCGTCCACGGTCATGATATTGGGATTGGGGCGGTCGAAAATCACCACCTCTTTTCCGTGCAGCACTGCGGCATCCATGAGATTGATCATGGTCACATAATAGGTGTAGAAGCGCAGTCCTACGTCTTGCAGGTCGATGACAATCACGTCGAAGAGGTCCATCGTCTCCTTGGCGGGCATGGGCGACTTGCCGTCGTAGAGCGAGGCAATGGGAATACCGGTCTTTTCGTCCACGCTGCTGGCCACGTGCTCTCCGGCGTCGGCTGTGCCGCGGAACCCATGCTCGGGTGAGAAAATGGTGGTCACGTTCAATCCGTGCTCCAGCATGATGTCGAGCACGTGCTTGTCGCCCACGATGCCCGTCTGGTTGCTGAGCAAGGCCAGGCGTTTTCCCCGCAGGCGCGGCACATACATCTGTGTGCGTGCCGCCCCCACAATCACAGCTGTGGCTGTGTCGCTGCCGGTCACCGGCCGCGGCGATTCTTTGGCGGTGCTGGAACTGTGGCAGGCCATCACGCTCATCACCAGTGTCAATAATATGATTATCTGTCTCATTGCTAGTAAAAATGATCCGTTGTATAACTTTCGATTTACAAAAGTACGAATTAATTATGAATTAGCAGCGATGAATGAAGAATTGATTTGACCGGAAGATTTTTTTTTAATCAATCGCACATTACCGAAACTCGTAGAATCCAAGAAATGGAAGTGTATTGCATCAAGGGGGCTTATAAAATGATAAAAAATATTCATTGTTATGGCAGAAATGAAAAATAATAACAATCTTTGTGTCAACTTGGCTAGTTCATATTCAATTAACTAAATAATAAACATGATGAAAAAATCAATACTAACATTAGTGGGGCACTACTGGTAACGGTGTCGGTGCATGCCGCTGTAATTATCAACAATACTAAATTTCCCGATTCCGCGTTTCGCAGCTACGTGTTGAACAACCATGACAGGGACGGCGACGGAGTGCTGAGTGCCAGCGAGATAGTAGCAGTGACATCGATGGATGTCAGCGGCAGGAACATCGAAACTGGACTGCCATCAGAACCTGCTCACCACCATTGAGCTGCCCAACACCCAGACGCTGACACAAATCTCCTGCCAGCAGAATAATTTAAAAGGATCAGGAATGGATGCCATGATAGCGAGCCTGCCCGACCGCACCGGGACAAGCACCGGAAACCTCAATGTGCGTTTCACCTACAATACGTCATGGCCCGAAGCCAATGTAATGACAGTAACTCAGGTGAATGCGGCCCGAGCCAAGAACTGGGACCCCCGCTTCTATAATGGTGGCTGGATGAGTTATGATGGAGCCGAAGAATATGAACAGGGCGATGTTACTGGCGACAACAAGGTGGATGTTGAAGATGTGAATGCCATCATCAACATCATCCTGAAGGTATCATAATTGCGGTAAACAGCGATAAATAAGCGGCGGCTCTCCATCGTACAGGAGAGCCGCCGCTGTGCTGTGTGATGAACCGGTGCGGGTTAACGCACGGTGAAGGGGAGACGTTGCACGTGCTGGCTATCGGTGCCCACCATCACTTCAAAGTCGCCGGGTTCGAGCACATAGTCGAGCTGGGCGTTGTAGAACTTGAGCTTGTCGGGGGTGATGGTGAAGGTGACTGTGCGGCTCTCGCCGGGTTGCAACTGGATGCGGGCAAAGTCTTTGAGTTCCTGCACAGGACGGGCGATGCTCCCCACCATGTCGCGGATGTAGAGTTGCACCACCTCTGCGCCGGCACAGCTGCCGGTGTTGGTTACCGTCACGCTGGCTGTGATACTGCCCGTGGTCGTCATGGCATTGCTGCTCAAAGTGAGCGGGCTATAGCTGAAAGTGGTATAGCTCAATCCGTAGCCAAAGGGGAACAACGGGTCGTTGGGCACGTCCAGATAATTGGTGGTGAACTTGGTGAACCACTTGGGGTTGGGCCGGCCGGTGTTCAGGTGGTTGTAATAGATGGGAATCTGGCCTTCGTTGCGCGGCATGGTGGCCGAGAGCTTTCCGCTGGGAGCCACATCGCCGAACACCACGTCACAGATGGCATCGGCGGCTTCACTGCCACCGAACCACACGTTAAGGATGGTGGAAAGGTTTTCCACTTCCCAGTCCATGACTGTGGCACGGCCCGAGAAGTTGAGCAACACTATGGGTTTGCCGGTCTTCTTGAGGGCTTCAAGCAGATCCTTCTGTGCGTCGAGGATGGTGAGCCGACTGCGCGAACTGCTCTCGCCGCTCATCTCGCTAGGCTCGCCCATGGCGGCGACAATCACGTCGCACTGCTGTGCCAGGCGAACGGCCTCGTCGCGCATTACAGTGGCATCTCGCGGGTCGCGCATCTCGCGACCGAACATGGTGGAATTTTTCTCCAGTTCCTCGTCATAGCACACGTTGCATCCTTTGGCATACATCACCTCGGCTTTGCCTGCCGTGGCGCGCTGCATGGCCTCGAGCAGAGTGCTGTAGCGGTCGCTGGCGGCTGCCACGCTCCAGGTGCCCGGCATGTTGGCGCGGGTGTTGGCCAGTGGCCCTACGAGTGCAATCTTTCCCTCGCGCTTGAGCGGCAGCACATGGTCGTCGTTCTTGAGTAAGACAAAGGTCTCGGTGGCGATGCGCCGAGCTTCGGCCCGGTGGGCATCGGTATAGATTTCCTTCTTGGCACGTTTGGGGTCAAGGTAGCGGTAGGGGTCATCAAACAGTCCCAGTTTGTATTTAGCCTCCAGAATGCGGCGGCAAGCCTGATCGATGGCCGCCATGTTCACCTTGCCTTCGGCCAGCGACTTTTCGAGAGTTCCCAAGAAACCATCGGCCACCATGTCCATGTCGGTTCCGGCATTCAGTGCCAAGGCCGAGACGGTCTGCAAGTCGCCCATGCCGTGATTGATCATCTCGCTGATAGCGGTGTAGTCGGTTACAACAAATCCGTCGAAGCCCCACTTGTCGCGTAGCACCTCGGTGAGCAACCAGCGGTTGCCCGTGGCGGGGATGTAGTCGATAGTGTTGAACGAGGTCATGTAACTGCCTGCTCCGGCTTCTACACCAGCCTTGTAGGGCGGAAAATACTCGTTGAACATGCGCAGCCGGCTCATGTCGACGGTGTTATAGTCGCGCCCGGCCTCGGGGGCACCGTAGAGTGCGAAATGCTTCACACACGACATCATGGTGGTGCGGTCGGCCAGATTGTTGCCCTGATAACCCTCAATCATGGCGCGGCAGATTTCCGAACCCAGATAAGGGTCTTCGCCGTTGCCCTCGCTCATGCGTCCCCAGCGTGGCTCACGGCAGATGTCCACCATGGGGCTGAAGGTCCAGCAGATACCGTCGGCTGTGGCTTCGACCGATGCGATGCGAGCCGAATTGCGGATAGCTTCCATGTCCCAACTCATGGACAAGGCAAATGGGATGGGAAACACCGTCTCATAGCCGTGAATCACGTCCATGCCGAAAATCAAAGGAATGCCCAAGCGGCTCTTCTTGACGGCAATTTCTTGTAGCGCGCGGATGTTGGTCACGCCTTTCATGTTGAACAGGCCACCCACTTGTCCTTTTTCAATCTTTCCCACCACGTTACCGCTCACTGAACTGCCCGTGATGATGTCGCCGGTGACCGGCAGATTGAGTTGGCCTATTTTCTCTTGCAGGGTCATGCGGGCCATGAGGTTGTCAATGAACTGGTCCATCTTGGCATCGCTCGACGCGTTGGCGACCATTATGCAGGCCACCATCAGTAGTGCTGAAAATAATCTCTTGAATGTCATATCATGTCATATTTTTTTTATTAACGGGAAAAATGCACATTTATTTTGAGATTGTGAATCCCAGTTTCTGCAGTCCTTGTTTCACTTCGGGGCAACTCATGAATAGATTCCACAGCAGTCCTGTGCGGTAGTTCTCGATCATGGGAGCAATGGTGCACTGGTCGATGGCCAGATACCGGGGTTGTGTCCATCCCGAGGCGGGACTGAAGGCATCGTAGAAGCCATATTTACCCCAGATGCTTTCGCCATGTTTATAGAAACCCTTGAGGGCGGCCATCGACTGTTGGGGAGTGTAGGGCATCGACGACAGGGCCGCCGTAGGAGTGATCACTCCGCGGTCGTTGCCGGGGCAGTGCGCTGCGTAGCCATCGGTGGAGTAGCTGGCTGTGAGTCCCCAACAGTCGGGGCCGTAGCCCGAGTAGTGCTTGGGATTCTCAACGCAATAGGCATAGTTGCTCATAGCATGGTTGCGCACCACGTCCCAGTAAGATGCATACCGGTCGTTGAGGCCTCGCGGATCCAGTCCTATCCAACTGTAGTGCGCCCAGAAAAGGGGGCCGCCGGTGGCTTCGGCGCCATTGTGCTTGAGGCGCAGAGGGTAGCCATAGGGTGCGGCAGTGCTGGTGATGGCACCGCTGCGTGCCCAGCCCTTGTGATAGCACGACTCGGGCACGGAATGTGTGGGCGATGCTGCCGCTAGCACATACACAATCATGCACTCGTTGTAGCCCTCAAGCGGAAAATTCATCTCCCAGCCATAGGTGGGCGACCAGTGCCAGTAGAGCACGTCTTGCCCGCCCCGGGTGTAGCAGTCAAATTCCATGGCTTGCCACAGGCCGTTGATGCGCTGCACCAGGGCTTTCTCGGCTTCGGTGTCGCGGTTGAGGTACTGACGGGCGCAAAGCAGTCCTTGCATGAGGAAACAACTCTCTACCAGGTCGCCACCATTGTCTTTCTGCCCGAAGGGTTTCACCTTTCCGCTGGGGCCGTGCAGCCAGTGAGGCCACACGCCGTGAAAGCGGTCGGCCCGCTCCAGAAACGCTACAATCTTGGCAAGTCGTTGCACGCCTTGCTCGCGTGTGATGAAACCGCGCTCCATGGCCACGATGAGGCCTGCAATGCCGAAGCCGCTGCCGCCGGTGGTGACCACGTCCTGGTCGTGCTCGGGATACTGGCCGTCGAGGTGGATGCGCTCGCAAGCCAAGCCCGAGGTGGGTTCGGCTCCGTCCCACATGTAGTTGAAATGGATGCGCTGAATGTAGTCGAGCATTTCATCATCGCTGGCAAAAGTGGCGGGCCGTGTCTCGTGTGTAGTGGTGTCGGGCTCGTCAACGATGGCTTTTGTGCTGCTCTTGCAAGCGCACATTACCAAAAGCACGCTCATTGCTGCGGTATAAATCAAGTGTCTCATAAGATAAAAACGATTAGCGTTTAACAAGTGAGGAAATCGGGCTGCGTCCGGTCTCGGCCAGGGCCTCGATGGCGAAGAAGTAGGTGGTGCCTACGTCCAGGCCGCGCAGGTCGTATTGCGTTGCACCGTTCACGGTGATGCAGTGATATAGCTTTTCGGGCTCAGTGCCGAAGTAGATGTTGTAGCCATAAGCCCCTTGCGTGGCCGTCCAGGAAATCAAGGCATTGCGAGGATCGGCTTTATCGCGGCTGACTATCAATTTCTTTACCCTTTCGGGCTTCTCGCCAGAGGCGTGGCCAAACACTCGCAACTCACTCAGGCAGAAGTTCCCTTCCGAGGGCATGTGCACGTTTTCCACGCGCAGGAAACGGGTGTGCAGCGGCTCTCGCAACTCGATGTAGTCGTGTGGTGTGTCTCGGTCGTTGTCGGTGCGGTCCACCGCCAGTGTCCATTGGCGACCGTCGTCGCTGGCCATGATGCGATATTGGTAATAGAGGTCGTTGGCACGGTTGTGCTGGATGGTGTGGTGGTCGTAGAAATTGAGTTGAATGGCTTTTACCTCGCGTTCGCCACCCAGATCTATCTGTGCCCATTCGTCCGTGTTGCCAGTGGCGGCACTCCAGTAGGTGCGCATGTTCTCGTCGGTGAGGCTGGTGGCCGTCAATGTGCTGTCGGTGCTCGACACGGTGCAGTGCTTGCCATAGGAGAGCAGCATCCATCCGGTAAAGCGGTCGGCAGGCCGGCTGATGTCGTGGTCGGCATTCCAGCAAGGATAGTCGCCAAAGGCTGTGCAGGCGTGCATCACGCCGTCGGTGTCGAAGGCGGTGGGGTAGAGTCCTATGCGGCGCTCAAACTTGTACTTGAGCGAGAGCATGCAGGTGCCCACGTGCCAGTAGTTGCCTTTCAAGTCGGCAAAAGTGCCGCCATGGCCCACACCCTGCACGAAGCCACCCGGTTTGTAACTCATGGGATTGTGCCGCTGATAGGTGAAAGGTCCCAGGGGGTGGTCGCCGACGTAAACACCATCGGCATACACTTTGAATTCGGTACCCGGAGCACCATATTGCAGGTAGTATTTTCCGCCATGCTTGGTCATGAATGCGCCTTCGGTAAACGGTTTCAGGGTGACTTCGTCGTCGTTGTTCATGCCGAAGCGTTCCCAGCCGTGTTGTCGCGGCTGCAGCAGGATCAGGTCGTGAATCTTGCTGATAGGGGTGAAGTCGTCGCGGCTTATCTGGACTCCCTTGATGGGATATTCGTTGCTGGAGCCGTAATACTCATAAAGGCGGCCGTCGTCGTCGAGAAACACGTGTGGGTCCCATGTGGGGAGCGTGTTGCGTTCCACGGCGCGCCGCCAGCGGCCAGTCTTGGGGCTTGTGGTGTACCAGATGGGCAGTCCGCGGTAGGTGGAGCCGGTATAAAACAAGGTGTCGCCCACTACCCATGCCGTCGGTGCGCACTCATCATCGTCGGCGGGATGGCGCTGAAACGATGCCGCGGCAAAATCCCAGTCGCTCAGGTTGGCCGAATAGTGAAAGCCGCCCTGATTGGTCGAGAACAAGTAATATTCATTTTTATAGGTGAGTGCCATGGGGTCGGCCGAGGAACGGAATGAACCACCTGTGCGGGTGTTATTGTTCCAGGGCTCGTAGTTATAGCTGATGTTGAGCGGGTTGCAATAGGTGGAGGTGGCGGTGTGGCGCGGATCGTACCAGCGAGTGACCTGCGCGGCACGTCGCGGCGCGGCCATGGCTGCATGGTGCTTGGGGTGCATGACGATGTTTACCTGGTGAGCATCGGCTGTGCGTGTCACCACGGTCATTTCTTTGCCGGGGTAATGCGCGCAGAGGTTCACGTCGGAATCGGTGCCGATCAGCGAGAAACGTCCTTGCGCGTCGGTGTTGCAGTGTGCCGGGCTATAGAGCCACATCACAGTGGCCCCTTCCAGTGGCCGTCCGTTCTGGTCGGTGACAGTGCCGGTCACATTATACTGGGTGACGACGGGGATATAGTAGTCGCTCACTTGCCCTTTGACCACCTTCACCGAGTCTGTGCTGGCGTAGGCACACAGGTGTAGCATCAATGCCGTGGCAATGAAAAAGTGTTTCATCGTCATGTGAATTAGTTTTGTAAAGAAGGCAGGGCGTCACCATGTGGCGGCGCCCTGCCGCTTATATATTAATGTAAAGTGCGATTGCAGGATCAAGACCGATTATTCGTCCTTGGGCTGGTTGTTGATGGTGGGCACGGTCTGTACTTGTGTCAGAGGCACGGGATAGTACTTCACGCTTTCGCTCCATCCGGCCATTTCGGCGGCTTTTCCGGTGCGAACCAGGTCGTTGTAACGCTCGCCCCACTCACACACAAATTCCATGCGGCGCTCGTCGAGAATCTGATCGATGGTGACGTTAGACAGCGTGGGCATTTTAGCGCGTGTGCGCACCAAGTTGAAGGGCTCATCGCCGTTCTTGCCCTGGCGCACCTTTGCCTCGGCATTGATCAGCAGTGCGTCGGCATAGCGGAAGATGCGGATATTATTGTTGGCACCATATTTTGTGCGGCCGGGAGTCAACTGGTTAGACGGAGTGTAGGCCTTTCCGTTCCAAGTGTTGGTGTTGTTGGTATTGCCTTGCACGTTGACGATGTCACCATCGCGAGTGGTTGTGCCACCTTCCAGCACCGAGGTCTCGAGACGAATGGTCTCGCCGCGACCCTTGGCCCAGTTGATGAAATTGTCGGTGATTCCCACGAAAGTCCATCCACCTTCCATATTGGCCATGGGAGGACCTTGGAACACGAACCACATGTCGGCATCGACCATCTCGCCGCTTGACTGACCGAAATCGGTGCACTGGCACTCGAGCAGACTCTCGTTGCAGAGCTTGCCGGGAATCTTGAACAGGTTGTAGAAATCGTCGTAGAGCGCAAATTTCTTGCTGTTGATGATGTCGTTAGTGAGTGCTTCGGCTTCGGCATACTCGCCGCGGTTGAGTCGAATCTTGGCGGCAAGCAGTTCGGCAGTATAGGCCGTAGCGGCACCGATGTGTGTAGCCTCGTTGGGGCGCACCTTGAGGCAGTTGTCGATGGCATACTGCAGGTCTTCGAGCATGTAGCGCTCCACGGCGTTGCGTGTGGAACGGGTGAGGTCGCTCTGCTCGTTGGAGCGCAGGATGGTTACATCGCCAAAAGCTTGCGTGAGCCTGTAGTAGGCATAGGCACGCAGGATGCGCACCTCGCCGCAATAGGCGCGATAGGTGGCACGATCGGCGTCGCTGGTGATGTTGGCGGCATAGTTGTCGAGCGAGGTGAGCGCTCCGTTGGCCACCTTAATCATTCCATAATACTGGTTCCACATCTCGTTCAGTCCCCAGAACGAGGCATCGTACTTGAAGTTGCCGAAATCCACGAGCAAGCCCTGGTCGTCGACACGTCCACTCCACACGTCACCGTCGCGGATGATGCTCAGGGGCCAAATCACCCAGTGCATGCCGCCGGTGCGCAGTTTAGCATAAACACCCGAAACGGGCATATACATTTCACTGATCTTGGTATAGTCCACATCTTCCTCGGGAATGGTGTTCTCGGGCAGGATGTCCAGCCAGTCGTTGCAGGACGATGCTCCCAGCATGAGGAGGCCTGCAATCATGATATGTTTTAGAAATTTCATTGTTTCTGTATTTTATGAATGATGTAAATCGTGAAAATCACTGGATTTAGAAGTCAATGGTCACGCCGAAAGTGTAGGTGGCAGTGAGGGGATAGACCTCGGTGTCCCATCCCTCGGCATCGCTCAACTCGGGGGTGAAAGCGTTGGCACTGAACAGGGTGAGCGGACGGTCGGCCGTTGCGCTCAGTCGCACTGCGGGCAGTGTGTAGTTGCCCATCTTGATGTTGCGGAAGGTGTAGCCCAGCGTCACGTTCTGGATGCGGAAGAAGTTGGCGCTCTCCACAAAGAAGTCGTTCACGCGCTGATCGCTCACGTTCCAAGTGCGAATCCATCCTTCGGCCGAGGGGTAAGTGTTGCTGGTGCCTACACCGGTCCAGCGGTTGGTCACCTGGTCGCGGTCGAAGTTGTAGTTGGATGCGGCATAGCGCAGGGCGCGCTTGCGGTTATACATCTTGCCACCGGCGTTGCCGTAGGTGGTGAGCATGAAGTCGAGGTTCTTCCACTGGAAGCCCAGGTTGAAGCTGTAGATGAAGTTGGGCAGATAAGAACCCAGAGTGGTGCGGTCGTTGCCATCCACGATTTTGTCGCCGTTCAGGTCTTTATACTTGAAGTCGCCGGGCTTGAGGCCATTGGCCACTGCAGTGGGATCGGCAGCAATTTCTTCGGCGGTCTGATAGATGCCTTCTACCTTGTAACCATAGAACGAGTTCATCTTCTCGCCCACAAACTGATAGGTCTTGCCTCCGGCAATATAGGGGTTACCCGCGAGACTCTTGACCTCGTTGTGGATATAAGAGAGGTTGGCACCGATGTTATACTTGAAGTTGTCGCCGATGCGGTCGGCCCAGTTGATGCTCACGTCAACACCGGTGTTGAGAATCTTACCTATGTTCTGCAAGAGTGTGCCGTTCTCGAAGGGCAGGCGCGGAGCGATGACCGCTTTGCGGGTCATGCGGTAGAACCAGTCCACGTCCACGCTCAGACGATTGTGCAGTGTGGCCAACTCAAAGCCCACGTTGGTTTCGTCTACAACTTCCCACTTGAGGTTGGTGAAATAGCTGTTGTTCTGGAAGCCTGCGATGAGCGAGTTGCCAAACACGGCCGACGAACCATTGCCGGTGGTCACCGAGCGGAAACCGTCGCTGGCGGGCACGGCGTTGTTGCCCAGGCGACCCCAGCTGGCGCGCAACTTGAGGTAGTCGATGGCGTTCTGGTCGAGCATGAAGTTTTCTTTGCTCATTACCCAAGCGGCACCAATTGAGGGATAATAGCCCCAAGTCTCTTGATACTTGCTGGTGCCATCGGCGCGGAAGGTGAACATGAGCAGGTACTTGCCCAGGTAATCATAATTGATGCGACCGAAGTAGCTGTTGCTGCGGTAGCGGGTTCCACCATCGCTGGCGCGACGGCTGTCGCTCTCCTGCGAGGAACTGATATACTGGTAGGCTTCATCGCCGTCGACGATGCCGTAACCGATGCCGTAGAGATAGTGGTAACGGTCTTCACGCAGCGAGTGACCCAGCATCACGCCCAGGTTGTGGTTGCCGAAGCTGTCCTTGTAGGTGAGCACGTTGTCCCAAATCCAGTTCTTGTAGGTGGCCTCGCTCTTGCTCACCGACGACTTGTCGTTGTGCTGCGTAGTGCTCACGTAATACTCGGGAGTATAGGTGCGGTTGCTCACCTGTGAGAAGTCGTAGGCATAGCTGGTTCTAAAGAACAACTTGCTGGGGATGAAATTGATTTGAGCATAGAAGTTGGTGAGGTATTTGTTCACGTCGTTCTTGCTGTTGTGGTAGTTGGCCGTGGCCACGGGGTTGTAGAAGTTGTTGGTGAATCCCACGCTCTCGGGCGAAGCGTAGTGGTTGGGATAGTTGCTATTTTTCTCGTCGAAGACGGGATAAATGCCGGGTGCGTTGAACGCCTGCTGCCATGCGGCATTGTTGGGCGTGCGTTGAGTCCCCTTGGAGAAGATGCCGTTGAATCCTACCTTGAGCCAGTTGGTGGCTTCGTAATCTACAGCGGCGCGGAAGTTGAGACGCTTGTAGTAGTTGCTCACATCCATGACACCATCCTGGTGCAGGTAGTTGATACCCAGTGAGTAGGTGGCTTTCTCACCACCGCCGGTGATGCTCAGGCTGTGGTCGGTGATCAGAGCCGTGCGCAGCAGCTCTTTGTACCAGTCGGTGTTGCTGCCATAGGTCCACTTGTGGAAGTCGCTGTCGGCATAGCTGCCGCCGTAGCGGTCGATAGAGGCCTTCATGAGCGATACATAGGCGTCGTAGTTGGCTTCGAGCAGCATCGTGGCGTATTCGCTCGACGATGCCATGGGCAACACGTTGGTGGCCTTCTGGAAGCCCACGTAACCGTTGTAAGTGATCTTGGCGGCCTGGTTCTTGTTGCCGTGCTTGGTGGTGATGAGCACCACGCCGTTGGCGGCACGCACACCATAGATGGCGGCTGCCGAAGCGTCTTTAAGCACCGACATGTCGGCGATGTCGTTGGCATTGAGGAAGTCGATGTTGTCATAGAACATGCCATCAACCACATAGAGTGGGCTACCGCCGGTGAATGAACCATTACCGCGGATAGTCACCTTGGGACCCTCGCCCGGCGTACCGCTGTTGACCACGTTCACACCCGATACCTTGCCCTGCATGGCGGCCATGGGCGATGCGGCTGGAGTGGCGAGTAGTTGTTCGCCCTTGACTACGGAGATGGGAGCGGTCAGGTCCTTGGCCTGGGCCGAACCATAACCAATCACTACCACTTCGTCGAGATTACGCACATCATCTTCCATCTGCACGTTCATCACGTCGGTTGCTTTCATTTCTACTGCTTTCATGCCCATGAAGGTAAACTTCAGTGTGGCACCATCGGGAACGTTGGCAATCTCGAAATTGCCATCGAAGTCAGTCACAGCCATTACCGTGCCATTTACCAGCACGTTGGCTCCAATCACGGGTTCGTTGACCTGGTCAACAACCGTACCTTTTACTGCGCGCGCATGTAGTCCCATGACCGAGCATGCCACAACAAGTAAAAACGTCAGGATTCTTTTTTCCATTGTTTCGTTTTAAAGGTTGGTAAAAACTTGAATTTATTGCGGTTTTTGCTCGCAAAATTAGCGCAGGAGGCTCAGCATGGCAAATTTTCTGCTACGATAACACTACACGCCCCCATTTCATTGCTACGATATTACTACGATAATAGTAATTAAATTATTAGTTTACAATAAAATATAATGATTAAAAAATATTTCAATACTACAATAATACTATCTTTTACCTGTTGGCTTGTTTTTTTCTTGTTCATAGGGTTGCACGTGTGATAATTGTTTAGTAATTTTGCAATTATAACATGACGAAATGATGAAACTCCGTTACCTCTTCCCACTGCTGTTGTTACTACTGAAATATGTAGTGTCCACTCCTGTTTTTGCTGCTTCTTTCATGCCGCTCATCCATAACTATAATGTGGCCGACTATCATGGGGCATTACAAAACTGGGATTTGGCTCAAGGTGCTGGAGGTGAGATGTTTGTGGGTAACGGGAAAGGCGTCTTGTGTTTTGATGGCTATCGCTGGACGCTTACGCCTTTGCCAAGTGGTGGTGTTGTGCGTTCGCTATTGCTTGATGGTGACCGTCTGTATGTGGGTGGATATCAAGAGTTTGGTTATATGATACGGGATCAATTCGGGAAATTGCAGTATCATTCACTTTGGCCCAAAGATTATCGGCCGCACGATGATGAAATATGGAATATTGTACGCGACAAGAATGGAGTGATTTATTTTCAGTCGTTTGCTGCATGGTTTTCCTACGACGGAAGTCGTGTGACTTCTCACTTCGACCCCTCTTTTTTACCTTTGTATTTTCATGAAGTTGGAGGTGAAATTTATGTGCAAGAGCAGGAGGGAGATTATTATCGTATGGTGAAAGGCCGGCCTCGTCGGTTACTGGAACGCAAGCAGGTTGGCAATGACCACATTGTGGCAGCCGTGCCGGGTCGTGAGGGTCACATCATTTTATGTACTCAATGGCACGGGCTGTTTGATTTTGATGGAAGCCATTGTGTGCCTATGTCCACGTCGTGCGATGAGGCTTTGCGTCTTACAAATGTTAATAGAGCCGCGTTATTGTCGACCGATTCCACTCTGGTGATAGGTACCATATTGGGTGGCATTTACGGCATAGCTCCTGATGGGCATTTGAAGTGGCATTACCACATGGGTAACCATTTGAACAACAACTCTGTGCTGAGTCTGATGCCCGATGATGCCGGGAATGTGTGGGCCGCGCTTGATATCGGTGTAGCCATGATTGCCACCGCTTCGCCCTATTCTCTCTTGTTGCCGGGGCAAGGTCAACCCTCGCTAGGCATGGTCTATGGCTTAGCCGCATCGTGGCCCTATCTCTACATTGCCACCAACCAGGCTGCGTGGCAATATGATTTTGAGCAGAAGCACTTTCGTCACATTGCGGGCAGTGATGGCCAAAACTGGCATGTAACGCGGGTCGACGGACAGTTGCTGCTGGGTAATAACGTTGGCTTGAAACCGCTTCAAGGTAATGTGGCCGGGGCCGTGTTGGGAGCCAGCAACAGCAGCACATGTATTAGAAAATGTGTGATGAACGGGCAGGAGATTCTCCTTGAATCCTCCTATTATTCCATGCGCGTTTTTCGCAAGCAGAATGGACAGTGGGTCTACTCGCATGAACTGCAAGGATTCCATGCGCCGGTATCAGAATTTGAGGTCGACCACCTGGGCAATATCTGGGTTGCGCACATGAGCCAGGGATTGTTCAGAGTAACCCTCTCGGCCGATCTGACCCAAGCCTCGGTGCGCCGCTATGATAAGATGGGTGAGGATTCGATAGCCGGCTTGACGCATGTGATGAAGGTGTGTGGGCGCGTGGTCTTTTCTCGGCAGCGTCACCTTTATACCTATGACGACCGCACCGACCGTGTGGTTGCCTTTGACGATTTGGGTGAATTAAATAGTAATGTGTGTTCGGCTACGCCGGTAGACGACAATACGTTCTGGCTTGCAACCGACGACGGTTTTATGCTCATGCGTCGTGAAGGGCAGCGTTATCGCACGATTAATTCTGTGTCGGCACGATTTTTCGGGTTGGAATGTAACGACACGAAAAATAACGTATATGTCCACGACAGCGTGGCTTATTTTAACCTCAATAACGGAGTGGGACGGCTCAATATGCGTAGGCCGTTACGTCCCGACACCGCTCATCATCGGTTGCAATTGCGCTCGGTGCTCACCAAGGGTCGCAAAGGTGCCAGCAGCAGTATGCCGGTAAAAGGCACCAAGCGGCATCGCGCGCAGTCGATGGGCAATATCATTTTTGACCTGTCCTATCCCAATTTTTCATTTGAACCCATCACCTTTGAATACACGCTCACCGGCGGCGGTGCTCAGCTACACTCGCAGTCGGCCGAGCCACATGTGGAATATGGCGTGCTGGCGTATGGTAACTATCATTTTACCTGCCTTGCCCGCCGGCTAGATGGCTCGGTCGTGGGGCGTGTCGACTACTACTTTGAGCGTCCGCGACCGTTCTACGCATCGTGGTGGGCATGGGTGCTCTATGCCGGTCTCATGGCAGCCGGTGTCTATGCGCTGGTGCGGTACCGCACGCGCAAGACAGCCGAGCAAATGCGCCGTCAGTATGAGGACAAACGCTTGCAGCAAGACATCAAAGTGCTGGAACAGGAGAAAATCATCGCCGAGCAGCGGCATCAGTTGCTTGAGGCGCAACTTCACGACAAGACGCGCGAGGCGGCATCGCTTGCGCTGGATGCGGTGGCTCGCAACCGTGCGATTGAGGGCATTCGTGACACCTTGCGCGAGAAGCGGCGCAAAGGCTCCATCACACAGGGCGACATGGCGGCCATGTTGCGCCAACTGGGTGAGAATGCCGACAGCGACAACTTCTGGGAAGTGTATCAGAACAATTTCAACCTCATCCACAAGAATTTTTTCAAAAAGCTCAAAGCCCAGTACCCGTCGCTCACCCCCACCGATTTGCGGTTCTGCGCGTTGCTGCGCTTGAACCTTTCAACCAAGGACATAGCTCAATTCACCGGCTTGAGTGTGCGTGGCGTTGAGGGTGCCCGTTATCGCTTGCGCAAGAAACTGTCGCTGCACGAGGGCATCAATCTGGTGGATTTCCTCATCAATTACGAGTGAGAGAGGTGCCAGATGGACGAAAATAATAAATTTTGCAATGAATTCTCATGCAGAATGATTACTTTTGCAATTCAACACCGAAATTATAATTGAACTGGAAATGATTGGGTCTGTTGTGTTTGTGCCGTTGGGCGTGGTGGCGTGGCTGATGGGAATTCAAGTGAGTCACCGCGACTTTTTGTTGCTCACTATGCGTTACGATTATCGCATGGGAATGGCACAGTGCATTTCCTTTGCCGGTCTGCTGGCGGTGATGGCGCTGGAGTGGGTGATGCCCGCCAGTGCGATGACCACTGTGGTCCTGACCGGTGCCGGGCTTGCTGTTGCTTTCGTTGTCGAATGGGTGCTGGCGCGCCTGCGTTCATCACGGCTTGCTGTCACGCTGCTGGTGCGCTTGCTGTCGGTGCTGTTGATGGCTGCTGTCATGGCTGCGTGTGGCGCGATGACGGTGTTGCCGCTGGCTGCGATGGGCTGGTATGTGCGTAATAGCGGGCTGGGCGTGGTGCACCGCAATCCATTTGTGTTGGCATGCCGCTTGCGCCGCAGTCAGGTAGCGCGTCGCAACAATCGAGTGGCTCAGGTAGAAATATCGCCATCGATGCCCGACTTCTCGCATGCCGGTTGCCAGCGTCATGGCGAGCCATCACAGCGATATGTCGTTACCGATTATGGCATAGTTCCCGGCAGTGACCGAGATCAGATAGAACCACTGCAGGCTCTGCTTGACAGGGTGGGGCAGTTGGGTGGCGGAACCATCTTTTTCCCACGAGGAAAATACCTTTTTAACAAGTGTGGCAAGAAACGATTTCTGCGCATCAATTACAGTCACATCACGCTGGAGGGCGAACTGAATGCTGCGGGCCGGCCTGTGGCGCAATTGGTGAACTGCGGCTCGCTCGACCGGGGACATGCCCAACCGTGGTTGTCGCCGTTCTTCATCACCACAGGCGAGCAGTTGCAGCCCAGTAATCAGTTCTGGGGACTACAATTCGGCAGATGGCACCAGGTTGAGATGCAAAGCGACTCGATGAGCGACCCTGGGAGTGATGGCTCGTTGCTGAGTCCGAAAGTGTCGACTCGTGTCACCACTACCAGCCCGAAAGGCGATGACGTGCTACACGTGGAGAGCACGGCCAATGTGGGTCGTTACATCTTGCTGGGAATATATAATGCCGATGACGAAGCTACATTATTGAAAGACATTTTGGGCCAGCCTCGCTTACGGCCTGAATGGAAGGCCGCCATGCGTGCCGGCGTGGAGCGTGCGCCATCGCTCCAGTGGCTGGTGGAGGTGAAGCAGGTGCTCGACGAGCACACGCTGCAACTGGTGCAACCCTTGTGGCGTGATTGTGCAGTGGAAAACTCGCCTGTGGTGTGTAGTGTGGAGATGCTAGAAGACATCACCATTCGCAACTTGCGCTTGAGTAGCCGCTGGAACGGCCTGTTCCGTCATCATGGATGCCGGCATTACTACAGCGTGCCGCAGGCACAAGAGATGGATTACGGCTGGAATGCCATCAATCTCAAGCGTGTGGCACATGCCGTAGTGGAAGATGTGGTTATCGAGAATTTCACTAATCCACTGTGTGTGACCGACAGCCGCAACGTCACGTGTCGGCGCATCGGCATCGGTGGCTACGACGGGCATCAGGGTCTCAAGGTATATAGCCATGCGTGCGACAACCTGTTCAGCGACATCAACTTCTATAGTCACTTTGCCGACATGATGGGTGGCGAGGGCAATGCCTATGGCAACGTGTTCACGCGCATCCATTATCTTAACCCCTGTTTCCATCCGGTGGAGTATGATTTCCATGGTTTTTCCGAGGCTCCTTTTTCACCACCGTGTTACAACCTTTTTGAACAGGTTTATGGTTTTGCCGCTATTCACAGCAGTGGACCGCTGCACATGCAACCGGCATGTGGCCGCGGCAACGTGTGGTGGAATTGTGTCCAGGAGGGTGAACGCAAGGGTGGCAACCTGTTACATCAGGGGCATTATGATGTGCGGCTCACATTCAAGAACCATCTGGCCATCGTTGCGCGGACGGTTTTGGCCGTGGTGCGTCGTCGAGCGTTGTCGCCAGGAAGCATGAAACAGTGTTACCATGATGCTTTGCATGCCAAGCGTGCGGCCTGTCTGTTGACGGTCGATGAGTATGCCCAATTCTACACTGATTTCCACTTCTGCGGCATCCAGACTGTGAGCGACACAGCTTTCACGCAGTCGCCCTCCATTCACGCAGCCCACTGGAACACCGCCATCTCCATCCCCTCGCTCTACGACGCCCAGCTGTCGCACCACAGTCGAGATGTAGATTAAGGCTTGAAGAACAAAAGGAACATGATGGTATTACACTGCGGTAACCCGCAAAAAAAGAACCGGGCCGGGTGGCTCGGTTCTTTTGTGATGTGTGGCGCATGTAGCGTTATTTGATGACGTTGAGTTCGCGGCCTACTTTGATGAAGGCTTCGATGGCCTTGTCGAGGTGCTCACGCTCGTGACCGGCGCTGAGCTGGACGCGGATGCGTGCCTGTCCCTTGGGCACCACGGGATAGTAGAAACCGGTGACGTAGATGCCCTCTTCCTGCATGCGAGCGGCAAAGTCTTGCGAGAGTTTGGCATCGTAGAGCATCACGGCGCAGATGGCGCTCTGAGTGGGCTTGATGTCGAAGCCGGCGGCCATCATCTTATCGCGGAAGTAGTTCACGTTCTCTACCAGTTTGTCGTGCAGGGCATTGCTCTCGTCGAGCATCTTGAACATCTCGATGCTGGCACCCACGATGCCGGGAGCGATGGAGTTGCTGAACAGGTAGGGACGACTGCGCTGGCGCAGCATGTCGATGATTTCCTTGCGTCCGGTGGTGAAACCGCCCATGGCACCGCCGAAAGCCTTACCCAGTGTGCCGGTGAAGATGTCGATCTTGCCATAGAGGTTGAACTGTTCGGCCACACCGTGACCTGTGGGACCCACCACACCTGCCGAGTGCGACTCATCGACCATGACCATGGCGTCGTATTTCTCGGCTAGCTCGCAAATCTTGTCCATGGGAGCCACGTTTCCGTCCATCGAGAACACGCCGTCGGTGGCAATCACGCGGAAGCGCTGTGCCTGAGCCTCCTTGAGGCAGTTTTCCAGCTCGGCCATGTCGGCGTTGGCATAACGATAGCGTTTGGCCTTGCACAGGCGCACGCCGTCGATAATTGATGCGTGGTTCAGCGCATCGCTGATGATGGCATCCTGGTCGGTGAGCAGCGCTTCAAACAGGCCACCGTTGGCATCGAAGCACGAGCCGTAGAGGATGGCATCTTCGGTCTTGAAATAGCGTGCGATAGCGGCCTCCAAGTCCTTGTGCAGGTCTTGCGTGCCGCAGATGAAGCGCACGCTCGACATGCCGTAGCCGTGATCCTGCATAGCGCGGGTGGCGGCGTCGATCAGGCGCTTGTTATTGGAAAGGCCCAGATAGTTGTTGGCGCAGAAGTTGAGCACGTCGCTGTCGGGACGCACCTTGATGGCTGCACGTTGTTCAGTAGTGATAATACGCTCGTTCTTGTAAAGACCGGCTGCTTTGATGTCGGCCAGTTCCTGCTTGAGGAAATCTTGGAATTTTCCGTACATGTCTTTTACGATTAAAAATGAGGTTAAAAAGTTTTCGCTGTTTTTATACCCACAAAGTTCCGAAAAAAATGCGACATGGTGAAATGTATCGTGTAAAAAACCTCAAAAATGCCGTCATAGAACCAAAATTTAACCTACTTTAGATGTGAGATTGCAATTTTAATAGTAACTTTGCATGATTTCTAAAACCGCAACCATTAACAACAAAATATCCATTAATGAAAAACGTTTTGATAATCGGCTCTACCGGCCAAATCGGGTCGGAGCTGACGATGAAACTGAGAGGCATTTATGGCAACGCTAACGTTGTCGCTGGTTACATTCCCGGCGCAGAGCCTAAAGGTGAGTTGGCCGAGAGTGGACCTAAAGAAATTGTAGATATTACTAATGCGCAGCAGATTGCCGATGTGGTGAAAAAATATGACATCGACACCATTTACAATCTGGCTGCCCTGCTCAGTGCGGTGGCCGAGAACAAGCCTCAGTTGGCGTGGAAAATAGGTATCGGCGGGTTGATGAACACGCTGGAAGTAGCGCGCGAGCACCATTGCGCTGTGTTCACTCCCAGCAGTATTGGCTCGTTTGGTCCCAATGCGCCCAAAGATGGCACTCCGCAAGACACCATCCAGCAACCCCGCACCATGTATGGTGTGACTAAGGTGAGCGGCGAGTTGCTCAGCAACTATTACGCGCTCAAGTTCGGTGTCGACACCCGTTCGGTGCGCTTCCCGGGCTTGATTTCCTATGTGGCTCCTCCGGGTGGAGGCACCACCGACTATGCTGTTGACATTTACTACAGTGCCGTGCGTGGCGAGAAGTTTATATGCCCCATCAAGGCCGGTACGTTCATGGACATGATGTATATGCCCGACGCATTGCGCGCCGCTATCGAAATCATGGAGGCCGACCCGTCGCGCCTGCAACACCGCAACTCGTTCAACATCGCTTCCATGAGTTTTGATCCCGACATTATCTATCGGAAAATCAAGGAATATGTGCCATCGTTCGAGATGGAATATCAGGTGGATCCGCTGCGTCAGGCCATTGCCGACTCATGGCCCAACCGCCTGGACGACACTTGCGCCCGCATTGAATGGGACTGGAAGCCCGAGTATGACCTTGACGGCATGACACGCGACATGCTGGAAAAACTGCGCGTGAAGCTGGGAAAATAATTGTTTTTGTTTCATAATGAAGGCCCATCGGTTGCCGCAATAGCCCCAATCGATGGGCTCTTTTTAAAAAGCAGGGAGCAAAGATTCACAAGCCCAGGCACGAACAATGAGACCCGTGAACATTGAAAAATCATTAACAGTCATATAATTAGAAGGAATCATGGCAACGGTCGACGACAAAAAAATCATTTTCTCGATGGTGGGTGTGAGCAAAACCATCGAGCAGAATCAGAAACAGATTCTCAAGAACATTTACCTCTCGTTTTTCTATGGCGCTAAGATTGGCATCATCGGCTTGAATGGCGCTGGAAAATCCACGTTGATGAAAATCATTGCCGGGCTGGAAACTTCTTACCAGGGGCAAGTGGTGTTTGCTCCGGGTTACTCGGTGGGTTATCTGCCGCAAGACCCGCAACTGGACCCCAGCAAGACCGTTAAAGAAGTGGTACAAGAAGGCGTGCAGCACGTGGTGGATACGCTCAAGGAATATGAAGAAATCAACCAGAAGTTTGGCCTTCCCGAGTATTATGAAGACGAGGAGAAAATGAATGCGCTCTTTGCCCGCCAAGCCGAACTGCAAGATGTGATAGATGCCACCGATGCCTGGAACCTGGACAGCAAGTTGGAGCGTGCCATGGATGCGCTGCGTTGTCCCGACGGCGACCAGCTCACCGAGCACTTGAGTGGTGGCGAGCGCCGCCGTGTGGCACTGTGTCGGCTCTTGCTGCAAAAGCCCGATGTGTTGCTGCTCGATGAGCCCACCAACCACCTTGATGCCGAGTCAATCGACTGGCTTGAGCAGCACTTGCAGCAATACGAAGGCACTGTGATAGCCGTCACACACGACCGTTACTTTCTGGACCATGTGGCCGGCTGGATTCTGGAACTGGACCGCGGCGAGGGAATCCCCTGGCAGGGCAATTACAGCAGTTGGCTCGAGCAGAAGGCCCAGCGACTGGCACAGGAGGAGAAGTCAGAGAGCAAGCGCCAGAAGACGTTGCGCCGCGAGTTGGAATGGGTGCGCATGGCACCCAAGGCTCGTCAAGCCAAAGGAAAGGCGCGCCTGAACAGCTACGACAAGTTGCTTAATGAAACTGTCAAAGAGAAAGAAGAGAAACTGGAAATCTTCATACCCAATGGCCCACGACTGGGCAACAAGGTGATTGAGGCCAAGCATGTGGCCAAGGCGTTTGGCGACAAGTTGCTCTTCGACGACTTGAATTTCATGTTGCCACCTAATGGCATCGTGGGTGTGATAGGCCCCAACGGCGCTGGCAAGACCACCTTGTTCCGCCTCATCATGGGACTGGAAAAACCCGACAGCGGCGAGTTTGAGGTGGGTGAAACGGTAAAGGCGGTCTATGTAGACCAGCAGCACACGAGCATCGACCCCGAAAAGACCGTGTATGAAGTCATCTCGGGCGGAGTGGAACTGTTGCGCATGGGCGGCCGCGATGTGAATGCGCGTGCCTATCTGTCGCGATTCAATTTCTCGGGCGTGGACCAGCAGAAAAAATGCGGCGTGCTCTCGGGCGGTGAGCGTAATCGCCTGCAGTTGGCACTGGCGCTCAAGCAGGAAGGCAATGTGCTGCTGCTCGATGAGCCTACCAACGACATCGACGTGAACACTCTGCGTGCGCTCGAGGAAGGTCTTGACGACTTTGCCGGGTGTGCCGTGGTCATCAGCCACGACCGCTGGTTCCTGGATCGCATCTGTACCCACATTCTTGCCTTTGAGGGCGATTCGCGCGTGTTTTTCTTCGAGGGCTCCTACTCCGAATATGAGGAAAATAAACTCAAGCGCCTGGGACGCGAAGAACCCACCCGCATCCGCTATCGCCGCCTGACCACCGACTAGCCATACCCTAACCGGTGATTATAACGGCGCAAAGTCGTATTGATCAAGCCATCTTCACATGGATTTGCAGTCCCGAAGGTGGCTTGACCTTATTTGCACATTCAAAGATTAATCGTTATCTTTGCAGTCAATAACACCCTGAATGTTCAAATTAAAATGGAACGCTTTTTCAATACCGCCGGACCCAACCAGCCCAAAATGGCCTACACACTTAATCCTTTGAGCCGTTTCGACCTGGATGAAGTTTTAACCCTCATCAATCAGACGAAGTATTTCGTACTTCACGCGCCACGTCAGACGGGCAAAACTTCGTGTATGCTCGCCCTGCGCGACTATCTCAACGAGCAAGGCGACTATATTGCCGTCTATGTGAATGTGGAAGGAGGTCAGGCCGCGCGCAACGATGTTGCCCGCGTCATTCGCGCCACTTGCGATGCGATTGTTGAAAGAGTCGTTAGTATAGTAAATTGCGATTCTCCACGTGAGATACTTCAATCAATTAAAGATATAGGGGCCGACACGATGCTCACGGTACTCCTGAAGCGTTTGTCGCAATCGTTGCCTAAGCCTCTTGTACTGTTACTTGATGAGATCGACGCGCTCGTGGGCGACTCGCTGGTGAGCGTACTGCGGCAGATTCGTGCCGGATATGATGAGCGTCCGTTGGCATTCCCGCAGAGCATCGTGCTGTGTGGTGTGCGCGATGTGCGCGACTACCGCATCGTGCTCTCCAACCAGGACATCATCACCGGCGGTTCGGCATTCAACATCAAGGCTGAGTCGCTACGCCTGGGCAACTTCACGCAGGAAGAAATCCGCGAGCTCTATGGCCAGCACACGGCCGAGACGGGGCAACGCTTCGACGAAGGCTGCTTCCCGCTCGTGTGGGAGGCAACCGAGGGTCAGCCCTGGCTGGTGAATGCTCTGGCCAACGAAGTCACCTATAAGATGAAAGAAAACCGCGACCGCTCGGTGGTCATCACCCCCGAGATGATGTATCGTGCCCAGGAGCGCATCATCTACCGCCGCGACACGCACATCGACATCCTCATCGACAAGTTGCGCGAGCCGCGCGTGCGCCGTGTGATAGAACCCATCCTGGCCGGTACCGATGAGGCCGACGACAGCCTCATTCCCACCGACGACGTGCAATACACTGCCGACATGGGACTCATCAAGATAGAACGCGGTCAGCCGCGACGCATCGCCTGCGGCATCTATCGCGAAATCATCCCTCGCGAGTTGACGTGGACCACGCAGACCGGCATGACACAGCAATCGCAGTGGTACATGAATGCCGACAACAGTATCAACATGGAGAAACTGCTGCTCGACTTCCAGCAGTTCTTCCGTCAGAATGCCGACTCGTGGATAGGCCGTTTCGACTATGCCGAGGCTGGACCGCAACTGCTATTGCAGGCGTTCTTGCAGCGCATCGTGAACGGAGGCGGCTACATCGACCGCGAGTACGGCTTGGGTCGCCGCCGCACCGACCTGCTCATCCGCAAGCCGCTCACCGACGGCTATGGCGGTCCCTACCAGCGTGTGGTGCTGGAACTGAAAATCCTGCGTGGCGACCTGGAGAAGACCATCGAAAAGGGGCTGGAACAGACCGCAGCCTACATGGACCTGTGTGGCTCGGTAGACGAGGGGCACTTCATCGTCTTCGACCGCTCGGGCAGCAAGACCTGGGACGAGCGCATCTGGCACGAGACGCGTCAATACCAGGGGCGCACCATC
>JAGAYZ010000043.1 GCA_017940245.1 Muribaculaceae bacterium
GACATTGAGGCACAACCCGCACAGACTGGCGACGGACTGTACTACAACCTGATGGGCCAGCCCGTGGCACACCCCGCTGCCGGCATCTACATCCACAACGGCAAGAAGGTGGTGGTCAAGTAACGGCCATTTCGCCGCGGCTGAATCATGAGATTTAACCCGAATTTGCACCGGGGATGGGGCGCAAGTTCCATCCCCGGTTTCCATTTCGGCCGGATTCACCGTGCCACCATGCGCTGCCCCAGCGCAGGGATTACAAATCCCCAATTCAATTCCTGGCGGATTACAAATCCACCAGAACCGCTGAATCCACCAGAACAGCTTCTAGGGCCTCATAGCCCACAGCTTATGGCCTATAAAGAATCTCCGCAAATCTGCGTGATCTGCGTGATCCTACTCCAATCGAGTTTCGCGTTCGGGTGGATTTGCATTGCGGTAAGTAAAGGCACGCAACTTCGACGCGAATGGGAAGAGTCGACACCGGTTTTCTCTAGTGCGAGAAAATATTTCACCGTCAATCGAGGTCAATTCATATTTTTTTCGTAATTTCGTTGGCTCATCTAATTCGCATCATTATGGCTCAACAATACATCGTTTCGGCGCGAAAATACCGCCCTGCCACGTTCCGCAGCGTGGTGGGTCAGGAATCGCTCACCCATACCCTGAAGACGGCCATTGCCAGCGGCCGCCTGGCACATGCCTATCTGTTTTGCGGCCCACGCGGTGTGGGCAAGACCACTTGTGCCCGCATCTTTGCCAAGACCATTAATTGCACCAACCCCACCGCCGATGGCGAAGCGTGCAACGAGTGTGAATCGTGCCGCGCCTTCAACGAGCAGGCATCGTTCAACATCATAGAACTCGATGCAGCCAGCAATAACGGCGTGGACGACATCCGCGCCCTCACCGAGCAGGTGCGCATCCCGCCTCAGACAGGCAAATACAAGGTGTATATCATCGACGAGGTGCACATGCTCTCGGCAGCCGCTTTCAACGCCTTCCTCAAGACGCTGGAAGAGCCGCCCGAATATGCCATCTTCATCCTTGCCACCACCGAGAAGCAGAAGGTGATTCCCACCATCTTGTCGCGATGCCAAATCTACGACTTCACCCGCATCACGGTGAGCGACATCGTCAAGCAGTTGCAATACATCTGCCAAGAAGAGAACATCCAGGCCGAGCCGGCGGCCCTGAACGTGATTGCGCAGAAAGCCGATGGTGGCATGCGCGACGCATTGTCGATTTTCGACCAGGTGACGGCTTCCAGCGAGGGCAACATCACCTATCGCAGTGCCATCGACAACCTCAACGTGCTGGACTATGACTACTACTTCAAACTGGTAGAATGTTTCTTGGCCGGCGATGTGCCACAGTCGTTGCTCATCTACAAGGAAATACGCGACCGAGGTTTCGACTCGCAATTCTTCATCAACGGCCTGGCGCAGCACCTGCGCGACCTGATGGTGGCCAGCACACCAGCCACGCGGTCGCTACTGGAGATGAACGAGGAAGTGAGCGAGCGATATGTGCAGCAGGCGGCACGGCTGGCTCCCGGTTTCTATTACCGGGCACTTGACCTGTGCAACTCCTGCGATTTGAACTATCGCAACTCCACCAGCAAGCAACTGCTGGTGGAACTCACGCTGGTGAAGTTGTGCCAAATCATGGTGCCCACTCCCCCACCGGCCGCACAACCGGCCCCGCAGGGCATCCAGAAAATCAATCCTGCGCCTGCCGCACAGCCAACACCGCAAGCGCAACAATTACAAGCCCCACAACCCACAGCTCACGCTCCGCAACCCGTACCCGCACCTACTCCGCAAGCCGCACCCGCACCTACTCCGCAAGCCGCCCCGCCCCGCCCTAGGCCAGGCCGCCCCGAAGCGGCGGCCCCCACACGTGTGCTCATCAACAAAAGCACCACCACACAGCAAGTACAAGAGCCAACTGCGACCTACAGCAATGTGGGCGCCCGTCGCGAGCCGTTCACTCACGAGCAGCTGATTGAGGCCTGGAAGGGATACATCAAGGCGCACCCGCATGAGCAAGTGGTCATCAACACCATGCTCATGGCTGAGCCACAACGTGTCGACGACACCACCTACGAGATTTATGTCGAGAATCAGGGGCAGATTTCTTTCATGCAAAGTTGCATGCACTCCATCATGGAATTTCTGCACAACGAACTCAATAACGACATGCTGGCACTCAACGTGAAACTCAACGAGAACGTGACCGAAAAGCGGATTTGGACTCCACGCGAGATCGTCGAAAACATCAAGCAACACAACCCCAAATTCAACAAATTTCTCATCGATTTCCAGTTGGGACTAGCATGAATCTCGCCCAAAGATGATTCTAAACAGTCAACTTATACATTCATTATTTAATATTTATTCAAACATCTAGTATGAAGAAAGTTTTACTATCTATTGCCATCCTTGCGATGGCAGCACTAAGTGCTCATGCACAAGACGTTACAGGAACCATCACATTCGACCCCTCGATTGTGGGCGAAAGTGTGAGAATGGGTCTGGTGGCATCGGGTAACTTCAAAGTAGACTGGGGCGATGGCATTCTCGTCGACTACACCCAGGGGGCCTATTACACCCACGAGGTGATGGGTACCGAGATGAAACTCTACGGCGACTTCGTGCAAATCGTGGCCAATGGCGTGGAGATTAACGCCGTGAACCTCGACGGATGCCCCAACATGCTCCAAATCCAGATGAACAACAACCACATCCAAACACTCAACGTGAGCCACATGAAGCAGATGACCGGCCTTTATGCCTACGGCAATGACCTCACATCGCTCGACGTGACTCCCTGCACCGCACTCAAAGTGCTTGATGTGCACGAGAACCAAATTGCCGGCACCATCGACTGCTCCGGCATGACCAATCTCTCGCGTGTGGACGTGGCCGACAACCAGCTCACAGGCTTTGTCCTGCCTAAGCAAGCGGTGCTGGGTTCTGTTGATTGCCGCAACAACTTGCTCACCACACTGGACGTGACCAACCTGAGCAGTGTGACCGAACTCAACTGCCAGGGCAACCAACTCACCTCACTGGACCTGACCGGCATGACTGCCCTGGAAGAAGTTTATGCTTACGAAAACCTGATAGCTTCTATCGACATCACGCCGGCCCAGGCACTGAAAACCATCAATTTCAGCGACAACTGCCTCACTAGCGCCGACCTGAGCGGCAATGCCGCCCTCGAGGGTATTTATCTGTATAACAACCAAATCAGCGACCTGAACATGACGGGGCTCACCGGCGTGCGCTGGCTCAACATCGAGAACAACCAACTCACCTCGCTCGACACCAAGTCCATGACCAGCCTGTCGCTGCTGCGCGTGAGCGGGAACCAACTCTCCACTCTGGACTTGAGCGGCAACAAGGGTCTCTATACCCTCTACGTGGCCGACAACCAGCTCACCGCCATCGACTTGACCCCGTGTCCCAGTGTCTATGACCTGGACGTGTCGCGCAACCAGCTCACCGATTTGAACCTGAACGTGCTCAACTACGTCTATTATCTGCAAGCCGGGGGCAACAAACTCACCTCGCTCGACATCGCCAAGCACAACTATCTCTACCGCCTGGCCGTGGAAGACAACCAACTCACCTCGCTCGACATCAGCGGAAAGAGCTATTTGCAGAGCCTCACCATGCATGGCAACGACATGGATGCCGATGCCATCAACAGCGTCATCGACCAGTTGCCCGACCTCAATGGCAAGTCGCTCGTAGATGCCGACTGGGCCGCTGTCTTCACCTATAGCCGTTATGAGGAAGAAGAAGTGAACAAGGCCGATGCCGAAGCCAAGGCCTGGAATGTGACAGAATACATCAAGAGCCTCACCAGTGTTGCCACCATCGCTGCCGACGCACACGTGGTGAACACGGTATATTACGACATGAACGGCCGCATA
The DNA here is from genome assembly GCA_017940245.1 of Muribaculaceae bacterium. Classification (GTDB taxonomy): domain Bacteria; phylum Bacteroidota; class Bacteroidia; order Bacteroidales; family Muribaculaceae; genus Sodaliphilus. The sequence continues at coordinate 3,941 of JAGAYZ010000043.1, forward strand.
ATGACTTCAACACCCGAGCATGGCATCTTCATCGCCCGCGACCTGATGAGCAACGGCACTGTGGTGGCTCGCAAGGTAATGAAGTAAACTTCACATTCAATAACTCAATTACAACACAATGAAAACAATGATTTTACGTCATGCTACGGCCGTGGCATTGCTGATGTGTGCCACAGCTGCAAGTGCCACCATTCACTATGTGAAAGTGGGAGGCACAGGCGACGGCAGCTCTTGGGAGAATGCTACCGGCCGCATCCAGGCCGCCATCGATGCCGCTCAAGCCGGCGACCAGGTGTGGATTGCCGGTGGTGTTTATCACCCTGATTCGCTCATCAACGGCACCCGCCCCGACTGTGCCACCAGCCACGCTTTCTTCCTCAAAGATGGCGTGAGCCTCTACGGCGGCTTTGCCGGAACAGAAAGTTCTATCAATGAACGCGACTTCGATGCCGTTTTTCACACTTATGCCGGCTACCCTAAGTTTGCGCACCCCACCATTCTGAGTGCCGACGACGATGTGCCCGATGTGTGGGTGCGCGAAATTGCTGGCGGCACCAGTTACCGCTATGCTTGGCAGTACCAGAACGATTCACTGGAGGTGGTGGGCACGCACGGCAACAGCACTCACCTGCTCTTTGGGGCCACAGCGTTCACCCATTCCACTGTCATTAATGGGCTCACCCTGCAAGGTGCCAATGCCAACATCTGGCGCGTCAAGGCTGCGGGTGGTGCACTCTACGCCATGGGCAACGTGCACGTAGAAGAGTGCCAGTTCATTGAGAACTCGGCCTACTTCGCCGCTCAATCCATGACCGACAGCAACACCTACGGCGGTGCCGTGTTCCTCTTCTGCGACAACGGAGAGGCCAGCATCACCAATTGCTATTTTTCGCGCAACTACGCCCACTCGGCCTACGGCAGTGGACTGGGTGGCGCCATCTATGGCCGCAAGGTGAAAATCACGGGCTGTCTGTTTGAAGACTGCGTGGCCGACGATGGCGGAGCCGTCTATAACAACGGCGGCACCATCGACGAGTGCGTCTTCTTGAATTGCTACGCCAGTGCCGGTGGCGCAGTGTTCAACAATGGCTCTGCTGTCGACATCAAGGTGCTGGACTGCCGTGGCTTGCTGGGCGGTGGTGTCTATCAGTACAATGGTACCATGCGCAATGCACAGGTGGCCAACTGTTATGCCGACGCGCCTGAGTACGGCCCCACCATGGGTGGTCGCGGTGGCGGCGTCTATCTGGAACAAGGCAACCTCATCAACCCCATCGTGCACAACAACCTGGCCTTCCAGGGCGGCGGCATCTTTGTGGTGAATGGCAAAGTGGTGAACGGCACCGTGCAGCGCAACCTGATTCGTGCCGACTACGAGGCCGACACGGCCAACATCGGTTTCCATAATCCCACACTGGGTGACCGCGACAGCTTGGCTCGGACGCATGTGTTCAACAGCATCTACATGGGCGAGGCCGATGGCTCCAACTTCACGCAACCCACCACCTGGTGCGGTGTCGCAGCCAATGAAGCCGACACCCTGGCTGTGCACAACGCCGCATGGCGGCTCACTCAGGGCAGTGAGTTTGTCGATGCCGGAACCCTCACCGACGGTGTTGAAGTGAAAACCGACTTCGACACCTTCCCACGACCCATCGGACAAAACGATGTGGGAGCATGCGAGATGCAGACATGGGAACACAACTATAAGCTTGGCGATGTGAACGGCGATGGAAAAGTGGATGTGGCCGATGTGAACTGCGCCATCAACGTCATCCTGAAAATTCAGGAGCCGGAACTGTATGCTGGCCGTGCCGACGTGGATGGCGACGGAAAGGTAGACGTGGCCGATGTGAACGCCATTATCAATATCATCTTGAAGACCACTTAACGGGTTCACGGCTAACCATAAGAGGGTGTGTCATAATTCAGTTATGGCTCACTCTCTTTGCAAATCAACCGCCTGAGAATGGGATATTTTTCAGGCGGCTGTTTTTTCTTTGTTTTGTCTGTACACTCGATTCTCATGAGGTAAAGACCGAGCTGTGA
>JAGAYZ010000044.1 GCA_017940245.1 Muribaculaceae bacterium
ATGTGTACCTTTGTTCATCTTTGTTCAAGTTACCTGGTTTTTGTGACGAAAACAAAGGTAACGAAAAAGGCTGAACCTCGGCAACGGGATTCAGCCTGATTTTTTCAGCCGCTAAAAAAGTTTTAGCGGACACCAATAGTTGAAAATATACCTGTTATTGAAAACTGGATTGATGTAGCTGGCTTAAACAGGGGGCTTTTTACTGGAATGCGTTCTCGCTAAGCCCCTTTCCGCCTATAGCGAGATCCTTCATATAGGCAGGGACCGACTTGCCCAGATATTTGTCGACATAAAGCTTGGCCAGGTACTGCCCGAGCATGAAACCATGTCCGCGCAACCCGGTGAGCAATCCCACTTCGGGGTCGATAATGTAGCGTGGCTCTATGTAATAACCGGCCCACACGGCATGGAAGCCGACTGATGCCAGACCTGGTATCCACTGGGCAAACATTTCGCTCACCACCTTGAGGAAAGCAAGACTGTTATACTTGAGATTCTGCCTGGTCTCATTGGCGTCGCAATCGGGCGATGCGCAGCCTATGATTTGCCCGGTGTGCAAGAACTGCTGGCCATAGACCGCATTGAAGCCCTTGTAGTGGCGTCGGTCGATAATCATGTCGAGCGAGTCGCCTCCAGCGCCCAGATTGGGAAGTCGCCGGGTAATGAATGCTTGATGCTTGACCGGATAGAGCTGGGTGTCAATGCCGAGCATGTCGGTAAATTTTTCTGCACCCCAACCCATGGCGTTGACAAAGTGGTCGCAGGTGAATTCCACATAGTGCTTGTCGTGCCTGCGCACCAGCACACGGAATTTGTCGCCCGCACGTTCCACGTGCAGCACCTCGCAGTCTTCCATCACTTGGCCGCCATGTTGCTTGCCCACGGTGCGCACATACTCAATGGTGCGTCCCGGTGTGGCTTGCCAACAGTTTTCCGAAATCAAGGCATGGCTGTAGGTGTTGTCGTTGGGATTCCAGTAGGGAGAGATTTTCTCGGTAAACTGCTTGCGGTCGATCATATATGCTTCACTCCAGGCACGAGAGGCGTCGAGCGAGCGGTAGGTGGCATCGTCGTGCACGAGATTGACGTAGCGTGTCATCTTCAGGTCGATGTTGCAGTGCAGCTGGTCGTCGCGGAAAATTTCGAGGTTGTGCATGGCAATGTCGCTGATGTCGGGGTTTGAGAAAGCCGGGCGTCCACCGCCGATGCAGCGCCAGGTTGAGCCGCGGTCGTAGTTGACAAGAATCGTGCGCTTGCCGGCCTCGGCAAAGTAGCGGAACGCAGCGCTACCGGCCATACCGCCGCCGGCGACGAGGATTTCGGTTTCGGCTTTCTCGATAATGCTTCCGTGGCCAAAGACAAAGTGCTCTCGCGATTCTCCACTATAGACGTCGCCAAGCGTGACCTGGTTGGCCAGTGGTGCGCGCGGGGTGCTGTCGCCGGTCACCTCTATGCCGTGAGCGCGCAAAATCTGTTTGGCGCGCGACACGGTCCCATGCCCATGCGGGTGGTGTGCTTGAGCTCGTCGACCGATATAAACTTGCGGTCGCCAACGACAGCCAGCAAGGTCGTCACGTCCACGTCCTCGCAATGGCATACGAAGGCCTTGCCCTCTTCGGCATTGGCCAGCGGGCGCAGGTTCAATGGAGCGGGGTAACGTTCCTTGAGTATGAATCCGCGCACTTGATTCAGGTCGTCGGTCTGCGTGGCCTGAATACGCGCCACATGGGTCTTGTTGGGTTTCAGGAGCACCTTCTCAATAATGCCCTGGCCCACCTTAGCTCCATGGTCATCGACAAGAAACACTTCCTTTCCTTCGGCCACCTCATATTCTACGGGCAGGAACACCACGTTCTTGCGCTTGTCATAGCCGAAGATGGCCAGACCCGGGCAGTGATTCACGCATTGCATGCAACCGATACACTTGTCGTAGTCGACCATTGGCACCGACGAGGTGGTGGGTTTGGTGATGGCTCCTTGTGGACAAGAGAACGTGCACGGATTGCACGCGAAGCCATAGAGACAGTTGATTTGCACATAGGGCTTCTGTGCCATGCGTTCCTCATCGGGCAGTCGTGGTTGGTCGAGCAAGCGCACGGGGCGTTGCTGAGAGTCGATATACTGGCGGGAAACGTCAAGGTAATCGTCGTAGGGGAAGCGGATGCCCATTTCCTGCGCCACCTCGTAGGCCACTTGCTTGCCACGTAGCACTGCACTGGTGCCCTCGCCGATGCGAACGGCATCTCCGGCTCCATAAACATTGCGCCCAAACACCGAGCGCCCCTTTACGAGCAGTTGATTGTCGGGGATGAGTCCTGTGCAGATGTTGATGATGTCAATGTCGTCGATGACGCGCTCGGTACCGGGGATGGGCTGGAAGTTGCGGCACTCGGCAATAACGGCTCCGGTAATGCCGGTATAGTCATCGTTGGGAATCGCGCGCAGCAACACGTGTGAAGTCATGATGGGAATGCCCAGGCGGCGCACGCGATTGGCCTGAACCGGGAAACCGCCCTCGTGGTCCATACCTTCGATAATGGCCTTGATGGTGGCACCGGCCTGCATGGCCTGGTAGCTAGTCAGGTAACCGATGTTGCCGGCACCCACGGTGAGCACACGTTTGCCCAGCAGGGTGTGTTCCTGGTTCATCATCTTCTGGAACACCGCGGCGGTGTAGACACCAGGCACGTCGTCGTTCTCAAAAACGGGCATGAATGGGACGGCACCGGTAGCTACCACCAGGTAGTCGGCATCGATGTAACTCACTTGCTGAGTGACGATATTCTTCAGGGCAATGCGGCGACCTTCGAGCAAGTCCCACACCGTGTTGTTGAGCAAGATGCCGTCGTGGTGGTCGCCTGCAAGCGTTTTTGCAATGTCAAAGCCGCGCATCCCGCCAAACTTGCGCTCTTTTTCAAAGAAGAAAAATTGGTGGGTCTGCATGTTGAACTGTCCTCCCTCGGTCGCATTATTGTCTACAACCATGTTAGGGATACCCAGTGCGGTCAGTTGTTCACGGCACGCCAGTCCTGCGGGTCCACCGCCTATGATGGCAACCGTGGTCTTGTAAACTCGGGTTTCGGCGGCAGCTTGAACTTTGGCCAGGGGCATATAATCCTTAGAAATTTCTCGCACTTCCTTCACGCCGTCGACGCAAGTGATGCAGATGCGGCGCACCTGGCCATCGACCAGCATCTCGCACGCACCACACTTGCCGATGCCGCACTCCAAACTGCGGTTGCGGCCAGTGACGCTGTGGCTGTGCACGATGAGTCCGGCCTGGTGAAGGGCGGCTGCTATGGTCTTACCTCGCTGGCCGCGAACGGTTCTCCCCTCAAATTGAAATTCAACACATTCCTCTTTAGGAATGTCCAAAATAGGATGGCTCTCAATCTTATACATGATTTCAGGTTATGATTAATGGTTATATTGACAATTCTGAGCGTTCACCTATCAAATGGTTGAAAAACGCATTTAAATTCGTGCACAAAGATAACACTTTTTTGTGTATTAAAACAAAAAAGTGAATTTTTTTAGCAAAAAGGCCGATAAAATCAAACAAAAAGCAGCTGCCCGATGCGTTTTGCGCCCCTTGAGTTTTACGCATCGTCGACAGCGTCCTGCGACAGTGGCATCTTCCGGCAATCGGCTACTTGACAAGCTTGTGTCTGTTCCACTTGAGCGCTTAATGGTGCAATTTTACACTATATTTTTATGTTCTTGTGAATTGTGATCTAAATCGTTAGATTACGGTGAAGCTCTTGGTCTTTAATCCTGGGTAAAACTTGACAAACTCTCCATTCATCCACAGCACGGTGGATGCGACCGCCTCTCCCGCTTCATCTGTGCCGTACTCTAGAGTGACTACATACACATCGCTGCCGTAGCTCATGACCTCAACTGCGGTCGACCATTCGGTGCTCTCACTATGAACCAAGTGGTGGATTTCGTTATCAAGCCACAAAGTGGCAACTCGGTCTCCGCCTTCTTTAGATTCATCGCCGACGGCATAAATGTGTCCTGAACATTCTGTTACCGATCGCACTTCGCCGAAGTATGCTGAATTCGTGCCTAAATAGGTTAATGGCAAAATGTTTAGCTGCTTGTCGATCCACAGCACAGGGCGATCGTCGATATTGCCGCCAATAATGGTGTGTGTCACATTGTAGGCATAAATGCAGTTGCAAAAGCCCATCTCTGTTCCTGCCGGTACTGGCAGGAACTCGGGAACGAATTTCCCGTTGCGCTCGTTGCAGATCACCGGCATGAAAATAAAGCCATCCTCATCGGTTTGTAGGCCACCCACCACATAGCACTTTCCTTGGCTCACCGCCAGTGCTTGAGCTGCCGGTGCAAATTTGCCGCCATTCACGATGGGGAAAATTCCGCTGTTTTTCAAAACATTGGGGTGGTCGAGCAGGTAAAGGTAGTAGTCCCACTTGCCAATTCCATATATCCAGTGATCCACATCGTCGATAAAATCTACGTGAAGAGTGGTCCATTTGCCATTCTTCCAATATCCTACTCGCACCTTGTTGCCGTTTTCATAGGTGCCCGACACAAAATAGTCGCTGCCATCGCTGATGATTTGGCTGGCGTAGGTGCAATGAGGTAATTGCGCTACCTGTTCGTAATTTTGATTATAAATGTAGCCCTCTTCGGTGAGCAATAACACAGTGCGCCTATCGACGGGCTTGAATGGCTCGTCGGCTTTGTCTTTGGAGCACGATGCGAGTAAAACCATCGTGGCAATGAGAATCAATGATGTTAACAGGCTGCGTTCTGCAATCCGGTTCACTGTGTCGATTAGTGGAGTATATAACGTTTTAATGTCTTGAGCCCTCATCATGTTGTGTTTTTTCTCCGAGATAAAAAATACTGATTTATAAGCCTCTTGGGATTTAAAAATTGATTTCTAACTTGCAAATTTAATCATTTTCTATGAAAATCGCTCACGCAACCCTCATAATTAACAATTAGTAAGACGACTATGACCCTGTTTATAGGTTACTTGTGGCTAGTGAGTTGTGGCTCATGGGCAGGGTGGTGATGATGCACATGGCCGGGTGGCGCAGCAAAGCGGCTGGATTGGTGCCGGGTTCTCCCTCAGGCACGGGAAGGCCATGACGGGCATATAAATCAATCCAGAACTGCGGGATGCGTCCGCCGGCATCGCGGAAGGTCATCCCGATGGTGGGGAAGATGTGGCGACCATCGGTGTCGCGGTAGCACATCTGCACCAGTTCGCTGCAGTAGATGGCGCTGTCGCCTGGTTGGTAGAGCCAGTCGTAGGGGCGGCCTGTGTAGGTGAGTGCCTTCTTCACCGAGCTGGTCACGTCGAGTGTTTCTATGCGGGCGGCAATGATTGTGGCACCGGTATTGTGGTTCCGGAAAGAGTCGAGTGGGGTGAGGCACACGCCACGGCCGATGGCTTCCAGAGCATAAGGCAGGCCATGCTGGCCACCTATGTAGTGGACGATGGCCACGTGGTCAATGGCCAGCGAGTCGGCACCTTGTGTGACCGAGGTGATGGCGTTGGCCCGGGCCGGGGCCACAAACAGCAGGTCGCCCTCGCTAAGACAGACGGGGGGTGCCGTTTGTTGTGAAAGTGATGCCAGCGCATGCAGCGCCATGATAAATAGAAGCAGTGTGGTGCGCTTCATTGCGTCAGAACCAATTGATGCCGTTGCTGTAGCTGGAGTGCTTGTCATATTTCACGTCTTGCAAGATGCTGGACTTAACGGCAATGTGGAAATTGTAACTTTTGTAGGGGCCGACGGGAACAAAACTGGCAGTCATCACAAAGCAGTGCATCTCTCGCGAGATATTACAGTTCATGTAGGCAATCTTGTGGTTCTCAAAGTCGTAACTGGCCGAGAATGACAGATTCCAGTTTTTGGTAGGTCGAATGTTTCCATTCAAGCTCAGTGAGTGGGTAAACTTGCCGTTGTATTCCATCTTCTTGTAGTTGAACGTGCCGTAGCCATAGTTGACCGAATAGTTCAAGGTCAGGTTCCACGGGCAGTCCCACTTGGCATACCCCTCGGGTGTGAACTCGATGTCGGAACCACCTTGGTCTCGGTCTCGCCTGCCAGGGTCATCCTGTTCGTCGCCGATTCCACTCCGGTTGGCATTCTGCAACTTTTGTGCGTCGTCGTTCTTGTTTTTTTTCTTGCCGAAGAGCTTCTTGAAGGTGTCGTTATTGAACGTGTAGGAGAACGATGTGCCGGTGCTCGACAGTCGTCCCCAGCCGCCGCCGTGGAATAGACGCAGTTTGTTGATGCGCACCGGGTTGCCGGCCTCGTTAAGTCCGTATTTATACACATCCCATGTGGCACTCAGGTTCAAGTTGAACCCCTTGGTCAGGCGCAGCAGCAAGCTGGTGCTCAGGTTGCTCCATCGCAGCGAGTCGGCCGCCATGTTATAGCTTTGCGAGAGGGTGAGATTTTCAATGAGTGAAATTTTCTTGAAGCCGGTGCTGTCCTGGTCGCTTTTAACTTTCGCCTCCAGGTTGTTGGCCAGCGAAAACGAAATCATGCCACTCTTGCCCTGCGGGGCATTACCGAAGATTCCATGCTGGAAGTAGCTGTAACGCCGGTGTTGCACATTGCCATTGGCATCGGTGTAGTCGTAGTTGCCGTAGTATCCCCAGAAAGGAGTGGAGAAGTCGGGTCGGGCACTGAACGAGATAGTGGGCGTGAGCACGTGGCGAATCATCTGCAACTTGTCGCCCAGGAACTTCATGGGTTTGAAGAAGCCATACACCTTGGTATTGAGCGAGATGCTGAAATTGAAGTCAAAGATGTTGTAGAAATTATAGGTGGTGTCCTGCACCTCGGCACTGGCGTTGGGATCCCACATGCGGCGAATCTTGCTGGTGTACATGCGGTCGTTGAGCGTGACGTTGGGCGTGATGTTGAAGTACTTGAACACGTTGAACGTGGCGTTGATGGGCATGGTGTGGCTCATGCCGTTTTTCCAGTCCTTGATCAGACTCTTGTGCAAGAAGTCTTTTTGCTTGGCCGTGAGCGAGTTTTGGAATCTTCCCGAGTAGCTGATTTTGATCTTTTCATACCACCGCTCTTCGCCCACCATGCGCTTGCGCTTGAATGGTGCCATTTGCGACATGGTGAGAGTGAAGTTGGGAAACTGCACGCTCAGTGTGGAGTCGCTGCTGCGCTGGTTCAGGCTAGCCGTGGTCGACAGGCTCCACTTGGTGCCGGGAAACTTGTAGGTGAAGTTTACCGTACTGCTCTTGGTGTTTTCGGTGAAAGCCCTGGTGTAGTAGGTGTCCAGGCTGTTGCGCGAGTAGCCGCTGGTAGAGAAGTTCACGCTGGCCGAGAAGGTCATGTTGGGATTAGCCTTGCTGTCCTGGTTGTGGCTCCACAGCACCTGGAAGTTGTGCATCTTGTTGTAGTCGGGGTCGCCCTTGTCGCCCGTCACGGTGGTGAGGTAGTTCACGCTGAAGTTGCCGTGGAACTTATAGCGCTTGCTGTAGTGGCTCTGCGCCGCTATGCCCCACGAGCCGCGGGTGTAAATTTCACCGGTGAGTGCTAGGTCGATGTATTTGTTGATGGCCAGATAGTAACCGCCGTTGCGCAGGTAGAAGCCGCGGTTGTAGTCCTCGCCGAAGGTGGGGAACAGAATGCCGCTCGAATACTTGTCGGTGAACGGGAAGTAGCCGAAGGGCACCGCAATGGGCAGTGGCAGGTCTTCCAGCACCATATAGGCCGGGCCGGTGACTACGTTTTTCTTTGGCCTCACCTTGCCCTTGGTGAGCTGGAAATAGAAGTGGGGATGCTCGTGGTTGTCGCAGGTGGTGTAGCGGCCGTCCTTGATGTAATATTCATCATTCTCCATCTTCTTGGTGATGCCGCCGGTGAGGAAACCCTCGCCTTGCTCGGTGATGATGTCGGTGATGAAGCCCTTGCGGGTCTTGAAGTTGTAGCTCATCGTCTTCGACTCATATTCTCCGCTCTTGTCCTTGAACACGGGTTTGTCGCTGAGTTCACCCACACTGTCGAGCACGCCCACGGCATAGACCTGGCTGCTGTCCATGTTCATGCTGATTTGCGCTGCCGTCATGTTGATGTCGCCATAGTCGATGCTGGTGGAGCCATACATGTTGGCGCGGTTGCGTCCTAGCATCACGATGGAGTCCTTGGCCGAAAATTTCACCACGTGGTCGAGGTCTACCATCGTCTTGACAAAGCGCGAGCGGGTGCCGGTGGCAGAGTCGGTGCTGGTCGTGTCGGCCTCAATGCCGGCACGATCGCCAGTCGTGTCCTGGGCGTGGCCCACCAGGCTGCCCAGCACCATCAGTGCCGCAGCCAACCAGGGCAATATGTAAAGCCGAGCTCGGTTCATGCCAACAAAAAAGCAATTCAGCGAGAGCAATTTGAACTTATTCAATAATTGCTGAGCGAGAGCTTTTTATTCAAAATATCCTGCAAAAGTACGATATTAATTCGATAAACGCAGATGTTAGCCCCAAAATTGAGTACCGTGTTACAAAAATTTCACACCATTTCTATGCTTTTGGCAAAAATATTCCTTATGTGTCAGTCGGAAAACAGATCATCCAAAACCACCGAGGCATGGATGGAGTCTGCATACATTCCCCTTGACAGGCCAAAGGTAGTAATGAGCGTAGGGACGATGCCGTAGTGTGTCTGTATGGCAGCTCTGAAACTTTCAACCCTGCGCCCAATGTTCAAAAACTCTTCCTGCGAAAGACTGTATTCTGTTTCGCTGTACTTAATCTCACAGAGATTAATCATCTTGTCGGCACGTTCTATCAACAAGTCAATTTGAGCTGGATGCTCCGGATCTTTGCTTCGCCATAAATAAGCTTCCGTTACTACACTGCCAATACCCAAGGCTCTCTTTATCTGCGATATGTGGGCCATACAGACACGTTCATACGCCAGCCCGAGCCATGTGTTCACTGTGGGCGTGCCCTGCAGACGTGTCCAATAGCTTGTGTTCATGGAAGCCTTGCCAATGAACGAATGGTAGAACAACGTATAAAAGTCCACCAACTTGTAAATGGACGAATTGGTCTTCAACTTTTTCTCATTAGTGTCCCGTTAAAATCGGGATCAGTTAAATATTAATCAAATAACCCCGGAAAGAGGGGACAATCGAGTTCTTTGACATTATTGAAATCAGTCCTTTCGAAGAGATCTACGAGTGGTGTCTTATCCATAAGAGAAA
>JAGAYZ010000045.1 GCA_017940245.1 Muribaculaceae bacterium
TAGATTGTCCCTGCTGGACTGCGGATTACAAATCCGCACTTAACTGCGGCGGGATTACAAATCCCACCGAACCGAAAGTTCATCGGCGGCAAATACAACGGCTACTGGCCCGAACAGTAACCCGCCCCACCGAAAAACGAAACGACAACAAAAAAGAACAAACAAAAGAATAAGACATGAGATACCTAGAAATATTTAAGCAACTGAATGCCGTCCCTCGTCCATCGCACCACGAGGAACGCGTGGCCGACTTCTTGTGCCAGTTTGCCCTGAACCTGGGCTTGCAATATGACCGCGACGAGCACAACTGCGTAGTCATACGCAAGCCGGCAACACCCGGGCACGAGAATGCGACCCCCATTGTCATTCTCAACCACATGGACATGGTGTGTGTGGCCGAACCCGGAAAAACCTTCGACCCGCTCAACGACCCTATCGAGGCCTACGTCGACGGCGAGTGGATGCGCGCCCGCGGCACCTCGCTCGGTGCCGACAACGGCATCGGCCTGTCGATGGCATTGGCCATTCTGGAAGATGACACCATCGTGCACGGCCCGCTTGAAGTCATCACCACCACCAACGAGGAAGACGGCATGACCGGTGCCGCCAACCTATCGCCCGACTTTATCAAGGGACGCAAAGTGATTAACCTCGACTCTGAAGACTACGACACCATCACCACCGGTGCCGCCGGTGCCTACCTGCAAATCCATCACCTGCCGCTCACGCGCGTGCCTGCTCCCAGCGGCCAGCTGCGCTGGTACAACATCGACATCGATGGCGGCCGCGGCGGACACTCGGGCGTGGACATCAACAAGGGTCGCGCCAGCGCCACCACGCTGATGTGGGCGCTGCTCTCGGCCATCGGCGACGACGACGTGGTGAATCTGGCCGACCTTTCCATTGGCGAGGCCAACGCTTCTATTGCATCAAGTGCTCACGCCGTGATCTGCCTCGAAGACGATGGCAGCGATGCCTTGCTCAAAGCTCGCGAAGAGCACTTCAACCAGTGGCTGCGCGAAGAATATGGTACCACCGACCCTGGCCTGCGTTGCCGCATCACTCCTGCCCAGCCCAGCAAGAGCATCATCAGCAGTGATGATGTCGATGCACTGCTCACCGCGTTGGAGCAGATTCCGCAAGGCGTGGTCAAGATGAGCGAAGATATGCCTGGAACCGTGGAGACATCAAACAATGTGGGACGCATCACCGCCGATCGCCGCGAATTCACCATTTCCACCCACACCCGCAGTTTCATCGAGGACGACATGGTGGCGCTGGGCGAACAAATACGCGACATCTTTGCCGAGCAAGGAGCCACCACCGAACTGGTGATGTCGGCTCCGGCATGGCAAGAAAACCAGCACTCCGATTTTCTGCGACTCACCAGCGACACCTTCAACGATGTGCTGGGATGGCGGCCGCGCATGGTGGCCATGCACTTTGTGCTGGAAGCAGGCTTCTTTGTGCAAAAGTTCCCCGGGATAGAAATGGCATCCATCGGACCAAAGATTGTGGAGCCCCACAGCACTGGCGAGCATGTGAAACTTTCAACTTGCACCGACATCTGGAACGTCACTATCGAACTCCTTAGGCGACTTGCATAGTCAAAAAACGCCTCTCATTTGTTAAAAATAGAATATTTTGCTATTATTTTTTAATTTTTACTTTCAATTTATTTGCATATCCGTTTTTTTTATGCGTAACTTTGCAACCCCATATATTGAGAGTGTTTTATAGATATACATTCATTTTACTCACATAACAAATAATTTATTATGGCTCCAGCTAAACTCGACAATCTGGATTTTAAAATCCTGAAAATGTTATCCATTAATGCACGTAAGCCGTATCTTGAAATTGCACGTGCATGCAACGTGAGTGGCGCTGCCATTCATCAGCGCATCCAAAAACTTTACAACATGGGCGTCATCAATGGCTCCATGACTTTGATCAACCCCGAAATGGTGGGCTACGACACCTGTGCATTCGTCGGTCTTTTCGTCAGCGACCCAGCAAAATTCAACGATGTTATTGAAGGCCTCAAAGCCATGCCCGAAGTAGTGGAGTGCTACTACACCACTGGCAAATATGACATCTTCATCAAGCTCTATGCGCACAACAACGAGCACATGCTCACCTCCATTTTGGACAAGTTCCTGCAGATGGGCATTGCCCGTAGCGAAACACTGATTACGTTCAAGGAAGTGTTCAAGCGCCAGCTGCCTATAGCTGCCGATGGGCTGGACGAAGCCGCCCTGGCAGAAAAGTAATCACATCATCTCATTAAATGAGACAAGAGCGCCATCCTGCTCTCAATTGCGGGATGGCGCCCTTGTTCTATGGTGAAAACGCGCGGCTTGATTCGGTTTACAAGCCCAGTTTAGCCTTTACACGAGCGGTGACATCGGGCGTGGCCGCACCGATGTAGTGTGCTTGCGAGCGGTCGAGTATCACGGCATAGCCGCTCTCGTCGCCCACCTCTTTCACAGCAGCCTGGATGGCGGCACGCAGTGGCCCGGTGAGCTCATCGCGCTGCCGGCTGAGTTCGGCCTCGGCACGCTGCTGGAAAGCCTGAATCTTTTTGTCGCTTTCCTGCACTTCCTGCATGCGGCGCTCCTTGATGGTGGCCGGTGTCTCGGGGTCGGCAGCCAGCGTCTGGTAGTCGGCATACTTGATGTTGAACTCCTCCTGCATCTGCTTGTATTCGGCCTGCAACTTGGCGCTGGTGGCCTGCAACTTGGCCTCGGCCTGTGCCTTCTCGCTCATGGCGTTGAACACAGCCTGGGCGTCATAGACAGCAATGCCCTGCGCCATCAGGAGCAGGGGCATTGCCATGAAGAGTGTGAAAAGAATTCGTTTCATTATTTGATACCCAGTTTAGCCTTCACCTTGGCACTGATATCCTCGGCACCGGCGCCATGATAAACGATCGATGGAATCGACAGGTCGTAGATAAAGGTGTAACCACCCTCGGCACCCACTGCCTGAATGGCGTTCTGCAGTTTCTGCGAGATGGGAGCAAGCAGGGTATCCTGTTGCTTCTGCAAGTCCTGTGCGGCAGTCTGCTGGAAGTTCTGGATCTTCTGATACTCGGTCTGCAGCTCTTCCTGGTGACGTTGCTTGATAGCATCGGGAGTGCTGGGGTCCTTCTCTTGAGCCTCATAATCGGTGAGTTTCTTCTGGAAGGCCTCCTGCAGATTCTTGTACTCGGCCTCATAGCGGTCGCTAGCAGTTTTCAAGGTGTTCTCGGCAGTAGCTTTCTCGGGCATCACGTTAAAGATTTCCTGCGAGTTAATAACACCAAACTTAGCGGTTTGAGCCATCAGGCACATGGGGGCGGCCACGAGAGCCGCGAGCATAATTTTCTTGAACATTTTTTTATTTTAGTTTAAGTGATTATTATTTCTGTAATAGGCGTTATGGGGAAGCAATAGGCATTTGAGCTATCCCTTATTCATTTAATTAATTGGAATATCCCAGCTTGGCCAGCACCTCGTTACTCACGTCGATGCGTGGGCTGGCAAAGATGATGCTCTGCGACGAGGCACGGTCGAAGATCACTTGGAAACCACGCTCCTCGCTCACCTTCTTGCAAGCGTTATACACATCGTCTTGAATGGGCTTGATGAGCGACTCGCGCTTCTTGAACAGTTCGCCCTGCGGGCCGAAGTACTTATACTGAAGCTGCGAGGCTTCTTTTTCTTTGGCCACGATTTCCTCTTCTTTTTTCTTCTTCTGCTCGTCGGTGAGGAACACCATGTCGGCTTGGTAGTTCTTATACATCGTGTCGGCCTCCTTCTTGAGTTCATCCACCTCACGTTGCCAGCGCTGCGAGACCTGATTCAGTTGCTCATTTGCCATCTCATAGGCCGGAATGTTTTTCAGCACATACTCCATATCCACCAGAGCAAACTTCTGTGCATCGGCTGTGAACATGCAAGCCAGCACAGCGACCAATGTTAATGCAATTTTCTTCATTTCTTTTATGATTTGAATGTTATGTAAAAAATCTTGTTCGTTTGACCCCACAGGGCGCAAAAGGTTTAATCGATGCCGTTGCGCAACGTCCTTGACCCTGCTCCCGGGCACTGAAATTAGAATTCCTGGCCCAGCACAAAGTGGAAGTTGCCTCCACCTTTCTTGCCCATCACCTTGTCGAAGCCGTAACCCCAGTCAATTCCCAGCATACCGATCATGGGCAGGAAGATGCGTGCACCCACACCGGCCGAGCGCTTGATGTCGAATGGGTTGAAGTCTTTTACGCTTTGCCATGCGTTGCCGCCTTCCAGGAACACCAGGGGATAGATGGTGGCGCTGGTGGAGAGCATGAGCGGGAAGTGAAGTTCCACCACAAAGCGGTCGTAGGCATAACCTTCGAAGCCCCACGGAGTGAAGGCTCCGTTTTCATAACCACGCAATGCAATGGTTTCGGTAGCATAGGTGTAACTGCCGCTCATGCCGTCGCCACCCACATAGAATGTCTCAAATGGCGACTTCAAGTGCTTGTTCCAGCTGCCCAGCAAACCGAAGTCGGCACGCGTCATCAGCACCAGCGTCCAGCGGCCGTCGGGGTCGGTGAGCGGGGTGTAAGTACGGGCCTGGAACTTGAGTTTCCAGTATTCGATCCAGCGATATAGTTCCTTCTTGTCGGACTCCAGCGTGGACTGGCTCAGCGCTTTCCAGTTTTTATTGCCAAATAGCGCGGCAGGTGGCGTAGCATGGAAACTCAGCGAGAACGAGCTACCCTTGCGCGTGTAGAGCGGGTTGTCGATACTGTTACGCGACAGCGTGAATCCCAGCACGATGGAGTTAGACACACCATTGTTCATATAATAAAGGTATTCCCAGTTCTTGAGGCTATACCACTGATAGCTGATATCGGCCATAATGGTGAAATAGTCATCGGGCCACTTGAGGCGCTTGCCGAAGCCCACCGTCACACCGGCCATCTGCAAATATTTACTGGGGTCGTAGGCGTTCTCATAATAGTTATAACCGCTACCACCATTATAGTAATAGGGATTGTAACCATAACCATACAGGTTGCTGCTGTTCATGAGCATGTTCTGGTAATAGTTCTGGTATTGGCGGTTATAATACGATGAGTTGATACCCGTCTGGCGGCTATAGAAGGCCGACACCGAGAGCGAGTTGGGACGCTTGCCGCCAAACCACGGATCCAGGAACGACAGGCTGTAGGCCTGATAGTACTTGGCATTGGTCTGCGCGCTGATGGTGAACGTCTGTCCGTCGCCCTGCGGTATAATACCTTTGTAGGACGAAGGGTGGAACAGGTTCTTGATAGAGAAGTTGGTAAATTTCAAGCTCAGCTTGCCCAAGATACCCGTCTGTCCCCATCCGGCCGAAAACTCAATCTGGTCGTTGGCTTTCGATTCCAGGTTCAGAATGATGTCAACCGTACCATTTTCCTCGTTGGGTTCGGGGCGGATGTCCATCTTTTCGGGGTCGAAGTGTCCGGTCTGCGCTATTTCACGGGCCGAACGCATCAGGTCGTTTTTCGAGAACAAGTCGCCGGGACGGATGCGCAACTCGCGGCGCACCACCTTTTCATACAGACGGTCGTTACCATTGATCACCACCTTATTAATACGGGCTTGCTTGCCTTCATACATGCGCATTTCCAGGTCTATGCTGTCGCCTTGCACCTTGGCCTCTACCGGAATGAGCTGATAGAACAGATAGCCATTGTTCATATACAGGTTGGCCACGGCATCGTCGTCTTCCTGCGTGCGCTTGTTGAGCAACTTCTGGTTATACACATCGCCCTTACGAATGCCCAGCACCTCGTCAAGCAGCGAAGCGGGATAGACCGTGTTGCCCACCCACGACACACTGTTAATGTAGTAGCGCGGGCCTTCCTCGACGGTGATGTGCACATCTACGAGTTTTTCGTTATAGTTAGTCACGCTGTCGGCCACGATGCGGGCATCGCGATAGCCCTTCTCGTTATACTTGTCGATGATGCGCTGCAAGTCGTCTTCGTAGTCGGTGCGCACAAATTTTTTCTGGCTGAACAGCTTGAGCAGGTCGTTCTTCTCGTTGGTCTTCTTCATCGTGCGCTTGATGGCGCGGTCGCTGAGCACATGGTTGCCCTCGATATAGATTTTGTGAACCTTGATTTTCTCGTTCTTGTCCACATCTATGTCAACAATCACTTCATTTTTCTTGCTCAGGTCTTCGGTCTGACGTACATTGCACACGGCCTTTTCAAAGCCCTTGCCGGCATAGTATTTCTCCACAATCTGCTTGATGCGGTTGGCGATGTTGGGCGTCATCTGGTTGCCGGTCATGGTGCCCAGGCGTTCGATCAGGTCTTTCTTCTCGCCGCCCTTCACACCATTGAAATTGACGGTCGACACACGCGGTTGCTGACGCAAGTTGAACACGAGCCAGGCCCGGTCTTTGTATATTTTCTCTACCTGAATTTGCACCTTCGAGAACAGACCCTGGCGCCAGAAGCGCTTGGCCACATTCTTGAGGTCGTCGCCCGGAATCTCAATGCGCTGTCCCACCGACATGCCTGAATAGCCGATGATGATGTTATCCTCATAGTTGTCCACACCCTGCACCTTGATGCCGGCCACTTCATACTTGGAGGGCGCTCCGGTGAACACAATCTTGGGATTGAACACGGTGTCGTTGACCGTGTAAGTTTCCTGCACTTGTGCCTTCACCGAGGTTGCTGCCAGAGCCAATGCTGCAATGAGTAAAACTATCTTGTTTTGCATATTATATCGTGTCTATATTTTTCGTCAGTTTCATTGATTATGTTGCTGGCCGCGCACCTGTTCGCTGGTTTTCCCGAAGCGGCGCTCGCGCGACTGAAAGTCGGCCAGGGCCGCCACAAAGTCGTCGCGGGTAAAAGCAGGCCAATATTTATCGGTGAAATACAGTTCGCTATAGGCAATCTGCCACAGCAGATAGTTGCTCACGCGCAAGTCGCCGCCGGTGCGGATGAGCAGGTCGGGGTCGGGCATTGCAGCCGTGGCCATGCTCGCGCTCACCAGTCGCTCATCGATGTCGGCAGGCCGCACTTGGCCTTCGGCCACTTGCGTGGCAATGCGCCGGCAGGCCTCCACTATTTCCCATCGCGACGAGTAGCTCAGTGCCAAGCACAGTGTCAGTCCGGAGCACGATGCCGTGTCGGCCATGCAACGTTCCAGACGCTCACGTGCAAACTGCGGCATGCGAGCCGTATCGCCAATAACCGTCAGGCGCACGTTGTTGCGTATCAGGTCGGGCGTCTGCTGTTCGATGGCGGTCACCACCAGGTGCATGAGCAGGTCCACTTCTTGCTGAGGGCGGTTCCAGTTCTCGGTCGAGAACGTGTAGAGCGTGAGGAACTTCACACCCAGTTCGCTGGCCACCTCGGTGATTTCGCGCACCGTGTTCACGCCATTTTCATGGCCATAGGAACGCTCGTGTCCCTGCTCCTTGGCCCAACGGCCGTTGCCATCCATGATGATGGCCACGTGCTGCGGTATGCGATTGCGGTCCAGGGCTTTGAAGGCACTGTCGGTATGTTGTATTTCGTTCATCGTTTGTTTCGCTTCGTGTTGGTTACTCCACATAGTGGCACTTGGTGCAACGCTTGCTGAACTCATAGGTCACCGTGAACAAGGCCAGCGAGTGCCAGTCGGTGTTCTTGGCCATGCCGTGCTTGAACCCGTAGACATCGCTCACGTTATCGAGTTTGTCTCCGAAGTCCTTGCGCATGGTGAACTCGAAACCCAGATTCAGTCGTTCTTTGAGTTTATATTTCACACCCACCCCCATGGGCAACGTCAGGCTGATGCCCGTGTTACCCTTGCCGGTTGTCGAGAGCACGGCTCCGAGTCCCAGCACCATGTAGGGCGAAATGCGTTTATAGTTCTTGTAGCGCGGGCCGGCACCGAAATGGAAAAAGTTAAACTCGGCCGTGGCACTCAGGTCATACAGATTGGACTTGAACTCGGCACCATAACCCTCGGGCCACTTCACGTTGGTGTCGCGCGTGCTGCCACTGATGCGGGCATAGGTGATGTTGCCCTTGAACGCCCAGCGGCTGTTGGCCACATAGCGCAGCATGGCACCGGCAGCCAGACCGGGATGCTTCCACATGTTGCTGCGGTTCACATCGCCCAGATAACCGCTCACGCCCACGGTGGGACCCACCTCAAATCGGTAGTCCTGCGCATGCAGTGCCGTCGACATGGCCAGCATCAGCAATATCAATATGACAGATGGTCGCTTCATCAATACACCGGATATTGTGACATTCTGACGTACACCCCTTGCCAGATGCTGTTATGCAGCAAGCCATGGCTATTGTAGCCGCCAAAAATGAAGATATACGGGCAGTCCCACACTGTAGGTTTCTGCGCGATGCGGCGCATGGGGGCCTGGTTTTTCTTCATTTCCATCGAGTAGACATGTGCTTGAGCGCCATAGAATGCCGGCATTGAAGTGGGCTGGCACAGTGCCGTCTTGGCTTCGGCCCAGGTAATACCCCAGTTATACGACAGATAGGTCTTCACATTCAGCGACCCGTCGGCTTCACGTCCGCCCATCACCATCCACACGTCGCGTTTGTAAAACTTCTCGGTGGTAGCGTCCAGCTGATAGTTATAATAGGCAAACATGACCGGGCCTTCCAACGCGGGCAATTCACTGCCTTTCGCATTCAGTGTAGCCCATCGGTTGCCATCATAACCCCATGTGGCACTGGTGAGGGAACCGTCGGCCTGCACACCGCCCACCATGATGGCTTGCGACGATGTAGACCATGAGGGATTCACTGCCATGAGTTGCGACATGCCTTTCACCGGGAATTTTTCGTCGATGGGTTCTGGCGTAAAATCGGCCCGGCGAGGATACTCGGCATAGCAGTAGGGTTGCGCGCTGATGCCCAGCAGACGGTCCTCGTAACGTCCCAGTATGGTGGTCCACTTCTCACCCGTTGCAGTCCACGTGGCACCATCGGTGCTGCTATACAGATTGCCCTCGCCATCGAGCACATACAGGGCGCTGGACGTGGACGAGAGCGACCGTGCATCGGGTTCAAACCCCCACTCCACCGTCTGCACGTCCCACGTTCCGGCAGGATTGGCGGCAGTCGACAGATAATAGCCATTGTTGTTGTGCAGCAAGCACCAGTAGACTTCGTTATAGTGCGTGGTGCTCACAGCATAGTTGTCGTCGGCCGCGCCAGGCAGGTTGCGGCGCTCGCTCGCTGGCCACACGATGGTGTCGGTCTCTTGCTTGTGCACGTTCACTTTCACCACATAGTCACGGGTGTTCAACCCGTCGGCGCTGGTCACCGTTAGCGTCACCCCGTAACGGAAGTCGAGCGAGTCCGACGAGTTGTTTTTATACTCATAGTCGGAGCTCTCCTTGTTGTTATCCATCACATGGAACACCGCCGACTTCACCGGCGAGCGGAATGTTATCTCGGCCTTCATCTTGCTGATGTCGGTACCCATCGGCAACGAGTCGGCATTGTAAATCATTCCGCGCTCCGGATCAATGGTGAAGAAGACTCTGCTCACATTGATCGATGTGATATTTGTGTTGTTCAGGTTGAACGTTGACACTAGCGTGCTGCTGGTGCTGGTGGTGTAAACAAACGTTGAAGTGGTGTCGTCTTTGTCTTTCTTGCACGACCCCACCGTACAAGCCAGCAACACGGCCAGCAACAGGTATAATGGCTTTAAATTTTTCATTCTTCTACACGTAATAATCGGCAAAGTTACGAATTTTTCCTTAACTAACGGAAAAGACACAACTTTTAGCGTGTAAAATTAATATTTCATGTGCAATCGGCCGCCCATAATTAAGATATAAAAATGCAATCGACCCATTTTTACACCTTTTTAACGCGAAACCACCATGACAATCTACCAGCTTCTGCAGCACACAATTCTATGGGCAACTTTTGTCATGCCGCTCATGGCCCCTTCGGTCTGCTGTGCGAAGCGTTTCGAAATTCATATTTTTTAATTTTTCATTCATGATTCACAATAATTTCGTAACTTTGCAAGTGAAACCATTATTTTGCTCCGATTTATGAAGACCAAGGAAGCCAGTGTGATTTTTCGGCAACGATTGGGACATGTGCTCCCAGCCGGAGAAATTGATGCCATGATGCGCGTCATCATGGAAGAAGTAATGCACTACTCCCCTGTGGATGTGGTCATTAGGGCCGACGACGAGTTACCCGAGTTTTTTCCCTCCCGGCTCGACAATATCATGAGCCGCCTAGAACGGCACGAACCTCTGCAATACATCCTAGGCTCTGCACTGTTTCACGGGCATCGGTTCCGCGTCACACCCGCCACACTCATTCCGCGGCCCGAGACCGAGCAACTGGTCGACCTCATCATCGACGAGTGCGGCCAGCGCGAAGACCTGCGCGTCATGGACCTGGGCACCGGCAGCGGCTGCATTGCCATCAGCCTGGCTCGCGCGCTGAAGTTTGCGCAAGTCACCGGCGTTGACATCAGCAACGACGCGCTGCAGGTGGCACGCGACAATGCCACCGCACTCAAGGTGCGCGTGCATTGGCTCGAAGCCGATATGCTGGAGATGCCCTCCATGCCGGCACAGAGCCAGGACATCGTGGTGAGCAATCCGCCCTACATCACCCTCAGCGAGCAGGCCGCCATGGAGCGCAATGTGCTCGACTACGAGCCACGCCAGGCACTCTTCGTGCCCGACGACGACCCGCTGCGCTTCTACCGCGCCATCGCCTCTATCGCAGCCGCCGTGCTCACACCGGGTGGACGCCTATATGTGGAAATTAACCGCCGATTTGGGCAGGAAACGGCCGCTCTGTTCGAGCAACAGGGTTTCGCCGATACCCGTGTGCTTAAAGACAGTTTCGGGAACGACCGCTTCGTGACCGCACCTCTCCATTAACCAGCATTTTAATCCTTAACCAGTATAAATATGATACAGAAAACATTTACTGCACTCGCGCGATTCGCACTGCTGGTGATTCTGGCCACAACACTCGCCACAACATTCAGCTCGTGCAAAACACAGACACTCACAACAGGCACTGCGGCTTACGAGCCTCAAAAGCCTAAACCCATCTCAATGATTCTTGACTCCGACTTCGGCAGTTCTACCGACGACTTGTTTGCCCTGATGATGCTCCACCACTACATCGACGACGGACTGGTCGACCTCAAGGGCGTGGTCGTGGACCGAGAAGGCGAGAAGAATGCCCAGCTCGTGGACATCTTCAACACCTATTACGGACACCCCAACATCCCCGTCGGGCTGGAACGCAACGGCGTGAAGAACCCACGTTGCTTCATCCCCTACAATGGCATTTGCGACCTCAAAGACAAGCAAGGCAACCCACTGTTCCGGCGCACACTCACCGACAAAACATTCCCCGACGGCTACAAGCTGTACCGCCAGCTGCTCAGCAAGGCCGACGACCACTCGGTCGTGATTGTGGCCATCGGCTTCGTCACCACGCTGGCCGAGCTGTTCCAGTCGGGTCCCGATGAATACTCATCCATGTCGGGTCTGGACCTGTTTGCAAAAAAAGTAAAATCGGTCTACATCCAATCGGGGCGCTTCGAGTCGGGCGACAGTCTGAGCGGTTACAACATGCGCGCCGCTTCACGCCAGTCGGCCATTTTCTACGACAAGTTGCCCAAGAATGTAGATATCGTGATGTCGCCCAGCAACATCGGCGACATGATGGACTACGCGCCGCAAGACGTTCTCGTGGACTTGTCCTATACCGAAGTGAACCCCATCAAGTCGGTCTACACCAACTACACCTGCGACACGGGACAACGCATGTGGGACACCAACTGCCTGGTGAACGCCGTGCTGGGCGATGGCGAGTATAACATGTCGCCCCGAGGATGGGTCACATTCGTTGACCGCGGCGAGGAATCACTCATGCTTTTCAAGCAAGACCCCAACGGCAATGCCCGCTACCAAATGCCGGGCGACACCTACTTCGCTGAATCTAAACTGATGGACATCCGCCGCCATACCCGCATGAACAACCATCCCGCACCCTTCACCATCGAGGCTCCGCAGCCGCAACTCATCAAGGAAGCCGCCGTGCAGTGGGCTTTGCCACGACTCGACCAACTGGTGGACAAATACATGGGCTCGGCAGGAAACACGCTGGATCCCGACGACGTGCGCATGCTATTCCGCCCGCTGGGATACACCGGTCCCAACGCCCTCGACTATGAACAGGCCGAGCAACTGGTCACCGACGCCATCTTCGACAAAATGGTGCAGAAGGCATTGCGCAACGGAAAGAACGACCTGGTCATCGTCACCGGTCCTCCTGCCAGCGGAAAGAGCACGGCCGTGCGCCAACTCAACTTGAAGAAGGCGGGTCTCATCTACGATGCCAACCTCATCGGCGAGAACACTCTTTCCAATGTCATTGAGCGTGCCAAAAAAGCCGGCATGCAGAAGGTGACTGTGGTGCCCGTCTATAACGATGTGCTCACCAGTTACAAGAACAGCATCAACCGCGGACAGCGCACATGGCGATTCACCGCACTGGATTACATGGTGGCTAGTTTCCGCGACAATATAGGCAAACTGGAAAAAATTCGCACGGCCTATCCCGACGTGGAAATCTTGCCCGTGGACTGCAGCAACAACCAGGGCGTGCACCGTGTGAGCATAGAAGAAGCCCTGAAATGGGACTACAGCGTCACCGACGACGAGCTGCACACCCTGTTCGCCTATCTGCTGGAACAAATCAACGGCAATGAAATTGAAGCCGGCTCCATCCCCGCCGCAACCGGCGACGTGCTCTCCATTGCCACCGGCAGCGAGACCAACCGCGCCCTGGCACGACAGATTCAACAAAGGGTCGACGACATCATGCATGAATACAAAATGCGATAAACACATCTCAACAGTTACACGCCTAACAGTGACAAGCATCCGTTTTTTTGCGGATGCTTATTTTTTTTGCGAAACTTACCTAATTTTAAAAGATTTTTTACTAAATTTGCAAAAACAACCATTTAAACAGAATCCTTATGAAAAAAACTTTACTATTTGTAGCCTGTGCGCTGCTCCTGTTCACCGCTAAAGCACAAGTGACAGCCGCATTCTCGGCCGACGAAGCCACGGTAGCCTACTACACTCAAGGCTGGGACTCGCAAGACGAGGCCGACACATGGACCTACCAATCGACCAGCAGCGAGACCTGGACATTGCGCTCGACACCCACCACCTATGGTGCCGTGCCCTTCAGCACCATCGATCCTGCCAGCCAGTTGTCGCTCACGCTGGCCTATGGCAGTAACCAGCACGAGACAGCCACCTCACCCGAACTGGAAATCAGGCCGGGAAGCTCGCTGGAGTTCTATTGCTTTGCCAATGCCGGTTACCTGGTCTTCGGAGCTTGGAAACTCTATGCCATCGAGAGCGAATCGTCCACCTTGCTGCTCGACCAGTTCCAGTGGGCGCAAGACAACGCCTACGACGGTGCCCGCTGGGTGCGTTTCAACATTGACCTGGCCTACTATGCCGGCAAGAAGGTCAAGTTCTCGTTTGTCTACGATGGCGACTATGGCGAGGACGAGGCATTGGACGGATTCCGCCTGGTACAGGTAGACGACAGCGCACCCTCTATCACCATCAACGAGGGTGAAAGCATCCACTTCCGCGACACCTCCACAGGTGCCACCGCATGGCAGTGGACCTTCGACGGCGGCACTCCAGCCACCAGCACCGAGCAAAATCCTGTGGTCACCTACAACACTGCCGGCGAATATTCTGTCACACTCACCGCCAGCGACGGCACCAACAGCAACACGCTCACCCGCAAGGCATTTATCATCGTCCTGGCACAACCGCCACTGGCACACATCGGCATGCCTGCCGAGGCTTATCTGTCGCCTTTTGCCGCAGCCTTTGTGCCAACTGGTGTTCCTGTACAGTTCCGCGACCTTTCCACAGGCAATCCCACGCAATGGGAATGGCAATTCTCGGGAGCGACACCTGCAACCAGCAGCGAGCAAAACCCCATTGTCACGTATCCCAACAAGGGATTGTATAGCCTCATGCTCACTGCCAGCAACGACAAAGGCTCGAGTGAAGATGCCATGATTTATGCTGTGCAGGCTGGCGGCGCGCAATACATCTGGAACATCGCGCCCGAAGAGAACCAGAATCTGGCCGCCATAGAGATGGGATGGTATGGCAACTATGCCGGCACCAACTGGCTGGGCATGAACGAATTTGCCGAGCACTTCGACGCTCCGCTCGCCATGGGACAGATTGATAGCGTAGCCGTCTATTTTGCCAAGACCACAGCCGCCACGGCCGATGCCGACATCACCCTATGTCTGCGAGCTGCCGATGATAACGGCATGCCCGGCGACATCCTGGCTTCGTCTACAATGAAAGCATCTGAGCTGGTTTACGACGACCAAAATGTGGTGGAAACCATGTTCCACCTCGACAATTCAGTCATTGTTGAAGACGAGTTCTTCGTGAGCATTGGCGGCTTCCCCAGCAACGACGGCGACGACATTGCCATCTTGCTCATTCGCCGCAACGAGGGCGAAAAGACCACGGCCTATCACTACGCACTCGATGACGACGGAACCGGATGGGGTTATCTCGAGACCGGACAATGGTTCAAGAGTGAGGACGAGGCCATCTCGCTGGCCATCGCTCCCATCTTGAGCTACGATGTCACCACCACAGCCATCGACGACATCAAGCAGCACTTCGGCAACGATGTGTTCTCGCTCGACGGCGCACAGCAAGTCGACATCTACGATATCAACGGCCGCCTGGTGGCTTCCGATGTATCGAGTATCGACCACATGCCACGCGGCATCTACATCATGCGCGCCGTTATAGACGGACAAGCGCGCTCCATGAAACTGGTTCGCTAACCGACATTCTCTCCTCTCATGGAACGTGAAGCACTAAGAGGCAACAACTGGTTCACCAGGGTGTGGTGGTTCTACATCGACGGGTTTCGCTCGATGACGGTAGGCCGCACCCTGTGGACCATTATTGCTATCAAAGTGGTCGTGTTTTTCTTGATTCTGCGCTGGATTTTCTTTCCCAATTTTCTGGCAGCAAAGGCCGATACCGATGAGGGCAAGGCCGACTATGTGCGTCACGAACTCGTTCCCACCCCCAACGCTCCTGCTCAAGAACCACAATCCACTCCATAATCTCCCATCTCGAAGTGACACTAACAACTCTTTATTGACTATTTCATCATGAACGACCTTGTACAAGCAGTAGACTGGGCACGAGCGCAATTCGCGCTCACCGCCATTTACCACTGGCTTTTCGTGCCCCTGACCCTAGGTCTGGGTGTGATCATAGCCATCATGGAGACCATCTATTATCGCACCCGCGACGAGCGATGGCTCAAGACCACCAAGTTCTGGATGACACTGTTCGGCGTGAATTTCGCCATCGGCGTGGCCACTGGCATCATTCTGGAATTTGAGTTCGGCACCAACTGGAGCAACTACAGCTGGTTTGTGGGCGACATCTTCGGTGCGCCACTGGCCATCGAGGGCATTCTGGCCTTCTTCATGGAATCCACGTTCATCGCCGTGATGTTCTTTGGCTGGAAAAAGGTGAGTCCACGCTTCCACTTGGCCTCGACATGGCTCACGGCCATCGGCGCCAGCCTGTCGGCCCTGTGGATTCTCGTGGCCAACGCCTGGATGCAGTACCCCACCGGCTGTGAATTCAATCCGGCCACCATGCGCAACGAGATGACCAGCTTTTGGGCAGTAGCACTTTCGCCCATGGCCGTGAACAAATTCTTCCACACCGTGCTCAGCGCATGGACCCTGGGCGGAGTTTTCGTTGTGGGTGTGTGCGGCTGGATGTTGCTGCGCGGGCGCAACGTGGAGCACTGCAAGCGCAGTCTCAAGGTGGGCGCATGGGTAGGCGTGATTGGCATCCTACTCACCAGCATCACCGGCGACTCCTCGGCCGTGGCCGTGGCCAAGTATCAGCCCATGAAACTTGCCGCCATGGAAGGACTCTACAAGGGCAGCCATGGCCAGTCGATAGTTGCCGCAGGCATCCTCAATCCGGCTAAGACAGCCACCAACGACGAAAAGCCCTATCTGCTGGACATTTCCATCCCCTATGGACTCTCGCTGCTGGCCACGCACGACCCCCACGCCTTTGTACCGGGCATCGAGGACATCATTGCCGGGCGCAGTTTTGACCGCGACGGAAACCCCATCAACACCGTGTCCTATGCCGAACGCATGCGGCGCGGCAAGCAGGTGCAGGAACTGGTGGCACAATTCGATGTAGCAAACCGCGCAGGCGATCTCGTGGCTGTCGATAGTCTCAGAAAAGCCATCAACGACGACTTCCACTACTTCGGTTACGCCTATCTCGACAAGCCCGAAGAGGCTGTGCCCAATGTGCCGCTCACGTTCTACACTTTCCATTTCATGGTCACCATAGGCGGATTCCTGGTGGTATTCCTGCTCCTGGCATTGCTTTTTGCCTATAAGCCCAAAATGATTGCCAACAAATGGTATACCCGCCCCTGGTGGTGGCTGAGCATCATCACCATTCCACTCACCTACTTGTGCAGTGCCAGCGGATGGATTGTGGCCGAAGTGGGCCGTCAGCCCTGGACCATCCAAGACCTCATGCCCAACAAGGTGGCGGTGAGCGACCTGAGTGCCGCCAGCATCCAGGTCACCTTCTGGATTTTTGCGGTCGTGTTCACTGCACTGCTCATTGCCGATGTGAGCATCATCTGCCGCCAGATCAGCAAGAAATCACAAGAAAATTTAGGATAATCCTCTAAACTCGACACAACACATGGAAACCTATTATATTCTCCAAAACTACTGGTGGTTCATCATGTCGGTGCTAGGCGCACTGCTGGTGTTCATGCTTTTCGTGCAAGGCGGGCAGTCGATGCTATTCTACCACCGCGACCCTACCGAGCGCACGCTGCTCATCAATTCGCTGGGGCGCAAGTGGGAACTTACATTCACCACGCTAGTGACATTCGGTGGAGCGTTTTTCGCCTCGTTCCCGCTGTTCTACAGCACCAGTTTCGGCGGAGCCTACTGGCTGTGGATGCTCATTTTGTTCAGCTTTGTGATTCAGGCCATCAGCTATGAATATCGTGCCAAGCAAGGCAACGTCTATGGCCGCAACTTCTACGACACGCTCCTGCTCATCAACGGCATTTGCGGCCCCGTGCTGCTGGGCATAGCCGTGGGCGGAATGTTTTTTGGAGCCGAGTTCACGGTCACCAAGAGCAACATCCTCAACACGCAGGCAACCACCATCAGCACCTGGGGACCACTGCACGGGCTGGAGGCTATCGCCAATTGGCGCAATCTCATCTTCGGTATGATGGTCTATTTCCTCGCGAAATCACTGGCTTCGCTTTATTTTATCAACAATATCGATGACGAGGATGTGCGCGCCCGTCAAAGGAAGTTTCTCATCGTCCATGGACTGCTTTTTGTCGTGATTTTCCTGGTGACAATGGCATTGATTCTCACTGCCGACGGTGTGACTGTAGATGCCGACGGCAATGCGCAGTGGATTTCTCACAAATACCTGCACAACTATCTGGAAATGTGGTGGGTACTGATTGCACTGCTGGTAGGAGTGGTGCTCGTGCTACTGGGCATCGGTAAAACATTGATGAACAAAAACTACATCCGTGGCATCTGGCCCGCCGGAGCAGGCACCGTGCTCGTTGTGCTCACGCTGTTTTGGGTGCTGGGATATAACGGCACCGCCTACTATCCCTCGCTGCTCGACTCACAATCGTCGCTCACCATCCGCAACAGCTGCTCGAGCGAGTTTACCCTCACTGTGATGAGTGTGGTGAGCATACTCGTACCCTTTGTGGTGGCCTACATCGCCTACTGCTGGCAAGCCATGGACCACGACAAACTCACGCGCAACGAAGTGACCTCTTCCGATCACTAATCTGCCTGCCGCAACCAATGGCGATTGGACAATTTTAATTGGAATTACTGGAGGAAGTCGCGGAGCTGAGCAAGGCGCTCGGTGGCTTGGCGGCGGCCCTGGTCGTAGGTGCGCTGCAGCACGGCGCGGTCGCTGCAGATGTGACCTATCTCCAGCGGTGGGTCGGGACGGAACACCAGTGCACGGCCAGCGGCCTCTTGCTGCCCCACATAGGCCAGCTGGGCGTTATACATCTCATGCCGGCGCGCCACGGCCTCTACCAGCCGCGGATACTTGCGCAGGAAGACCTTCACCAGAGGCAAGATGCCTGTTTTTTCTTTCACATAGCCCGCCGGTCGTGTGAGCACCACCACATTGCGTTCATAGCCCAGCGACTGGAAGTATTGGAGTGGGATGGAATCAGCTATGCCTCCGTCCATCAACCGATAGCCACCCACATCCACCACACGTGCCACCAGCGGCAGCGACGATGATGCCCTGATCCATTCCAGCATCTCTTCGTTCACCTCATCACAACGGTGATACACGGCCCGGCCGGTGAGCACATCGGTGCACACCAGGTGGAACTCCATGGGTGATGCCCCGAAAGCCTCGACATCAAAGACATCGTATTGCGTGGGCACCACATGATAGGCGAAACGGGCATTATAATAATCGCCCGTTGTAAGCAACGACCACACTCCGGCGTAACGGCGGTCGCCGGCAAAACGCAGATTGTAACGCAGCGCGCGCCCCATCTGTCCCGACTTGTAATTACAGCCGAATGCCGCACCAGCCGACACACCGATGATGCCGTCGGGCTGTAACCCGGCCTCCATCATCACGTCCATGATGCCGCACGTGAACATGCCGCGCATGGCTCCTCCTTCCAGCACCAGACCACGTTTCATGGTGGCGAAATTAGTAAAAAAACACTGGCAGATTCCATTATTTAGTTTTTTTAGTATATTTTTAACGACAAATTGATTCGTTTTCATCCTAATTGTGTCCCGGAATTACTAACTTTGCATGACGAAAAACTATTAACTCTTGAAATCATGAAACAAATTGACATCCAACTAGCCGAAAAACTCCTTCACATCAGTGCCATCAAATTGCAGCCCGACAACCCCTTTGTGTGGGCATCGGGATGGAATTCACCCATCTACACCGATAACCGCAAGACACTCTCCTACCCCGAAATTCGCAACTTCATCAAGGTGGAGCTTTCACGCCTCATCATGGAGAACTTCGGAACTGCCGAGGTGGTGGCCGGCGTAGCCACCGGTGCCATTGCCCAAGGCGCGCTGGTGGCCGACACGTTGAGCCTGCCCTTTGTCTATGTGCGCTCCACGCCCAAGGATCATGGTCTGGAAAACCTCATCGAAGGCAACATCAAGCCCGGGCAGAAGGTGGTCATTGTTGAGGATCTCGTCTCGACAGGTAAAAGCAGCCTAAAGGCCGCACAAGCCATCAGAGAAGCCGGTGGCGAAGTGGTGGGCATGGTTGCCATCTTCACCTATGAGTTCCCTGCAGCCGAAGAGGCTTTCAGCAATGCCGGCATTCGCTTGCTCACTATCAGCAATTACTCGGCAATGATTAAAGCTGCCGTGGAGACTGGATATATCAAGGAGACCGATGCTGCCACACTGCAGCAGTGGCGTAAAGACCCGGCAAACTGGATCCCCAACAACAAAATAGACTAATTCGCATCATGGATTCCTATAAGAGCCAGCCGCAACGCATTGCGTGCGACATCAACACCATCTACGACAAGCTCTCGTCGCCCGCCGTGTTCAAGGCACAAATCGACGCACATCGCCACCAACTGCCCGACGAGGCGCAAGCCAATCTGGACAAGGTGCAGTTTCTTGACAACGCCATAGCCATCGAGTCGCCCATGGGGCAACTCAAACTGGCTGTTGACCCCGAACAGAGCCAGGCACCGCAACGCGTGGTCTACACTGCCGCACAGTCGCCAGTGAAATTCAACATGGTCATCGAACTCACCGCCCTGAGCGAGCAGGAGACCGAAAGCCAAGCCGCTCTGGAACTGGATTTGCCCATCTTCATGCGCGCCATGGTGAGCAATCAACTCGAACAGGCCGCCAGCAAGTTTGGCGAAATGCTGGCACAGTTGCCCTACAACGCGCTCTGATCACCACGCATGGACACCGACAAGGCCCTGAGCCGAGCAGCCGCGCTGTGCAGCCGCAGCGAGCAATGCGAAAGTGACATCCGTGCCAAGTTGCTGCATTGGGACGTGGAAACGAGCCAGGCCGACGCCATTATATCACGCCTCCGACACGACCATTTCATCGACGATGAGCGATATGCCCGCGCTTATGTTCACGACAAGTTTCTATACAACGGCTGGGGACCGGTAAAACTCGCAGCCATGCTGCGGCAAAAACGGCTTCAGCCCGATGCCATTGAACAGGCACTCGAACAATTCACCCACGACGATTACAGTGCCACACTGCAGCATCTGCTCACCGGCAAACGCCGTAGCGTGGCCTCGCGCGACCCACGGCTGGCACGCGCGGCACTACTGCGTTTTGCCGCCAGCCGCGGATATGATGCACACATGGCTTATCAAGTCGTGGGGCTTGTAATGGGCAATGATGATGAGGACTTCGATTAAGCACCTGCTGCAAGCGGCACTAGACGTGGTTTTACCGCGCACCTGCCCCGTGTGTGGCGCCGCGCTCGGTACCGACGAGCCTTGGCTGTGTCGCCAGTGCATGAGCGACCTGCCACGAACGCACCTGCACGATGTGGATGCCAACGTCATGGAGCAGCTCTTCTTCGGCAAGGTGCGCATTGAACGCGCCACGGGCTACTTCTGGTATGACAAAGGCAGCCACTATGCCAGCATCCTGCACGACATCAAGTATCACCACACACCCCGCATGGCGCAATGGCTGGCGGCACACGCCGCAACCGAAGCGCCCACTTTCTTCCGTGACATCGACATGATCACTCCCGTTCCGCTTCACAGCAGCAAACTGGCTCAACGCGGTTACAATCAGAGCCAGTATATTGCCCGCGGCATTCGACAGGTGACCGGGGCACCCATCGTACCGGCAGTGATGGCCACTCGACAGCATAGCACACAGACGCGCAAAAGCGGATATGAACGCTGGCAGAACATTCAGGATGCCTACGCACTCGACTCGCGCTTTGCGCAGCAGATTCAAGGCAAACACATCCTATTGGTCGACGACGTTGTCACCACAGGAAGCACGCTAGAAGCTTGCGCCCATGCACTGCACAGTGCCGGCAACGTCACAGTGAGCATCTTCACCCTGGCAGTGGCACGACTCACATGATCTCACCGAAAAAATAATGCGACGCGCCGACAGGCACATCGCATTATTTTGTTATCATCAGTCTATCTGCGCGGTCAAGCCACTTTCAGAATCAAATTGATGATGGCGTTCACATCTTCAACGTCGACCTTGCCATCGTTGTTCACATCACATTCGCCAGCATAGTCGGCTGCCGTTTTGCTCTTGAGGATGACGTTGATGACGGCATTCACGTCTTCAACATCTACCTTGCCGTCGCCATTCACGTCGCCAGGCGTCGTCACCGGACCACCGGCTTCACCTGTATAATAAATGGTGAAGTTGTCGATGTTACACGGTGCCGACTTGCTACCACCGGTCATGGTAATGCGGAACATGGTGGCCTGCGTGTTGGTCAGCTCCAGATTCCAGTAAGTCGTCGTGGTGGCACGACCCCCAATAGACAACGTAGAAACACCAGTTGATGACTTTGCAGCCGTCCACTTATTCCCGCCATCCACAGAATAAAGCAACGACAGTTTGGCGGTTTCACTCGATGAGTTATTCACTTCAAACGACACCATGTCCATATTGTAGTACAACGGAGTAGTCATCTGCAGTACACTGGGATTCTTCATGGCCACTGCGCGGTTACTGCCCTCAACAGTCACCATCTGGCACTGCACCAGACGCCAGTCGGCAATGTCGCCAGTACCAACAAAGATGGTTTCGCTGCTGACAGGTATCTTGTTGAATGTCTCCACCAGTGTGGTTTCGGTACCGGCTTTGATGACGTTGAAACTAATCACGCCGCCGGTCTCGGTGATACCCATAATAGAATAGGTATTATCCTTGCCCGCGTAAGTGCGCAGACTGGGCTTAGTGGTATTGGTGATATTAGCCACACCATAGGTGCCCGGGAACGGGTCGCTCGCCAAGTCACCGACGGTGGTGTTACCGGCACGCAACATTTCATAATACATGCGGGCCGAGCTATTGTTCACTTGGTTAGAGTACCACAGATAGGCATTGGTCGAGTCCACACGTGTCACTAGCATGCCATGACCGGGCAGGTAGCTATCCCATTTGGTGGATTTCTGCCGGTTCTCCATGATGAAGTACTCTTTGTTCTGCGGGGTTTTAATGATATAACCCTCGTTACTGCTCGAGAGTTCATTGAGCGTATATTTGCCTTCGGCATTGATAACTTGCGGGTTGGCAAAACCGAAAGTGTAGCGTTCAAAGATGCTGTAACCCGCGGGAGTGCGGCCATAGTTGAGATCGGTTCCGGCAGCCATAATGTCCCAGTCTCCAGGGTCATGGGCCAAGCCGTTTTGCTCATAGTTGGCATCATACAGATCGGGGAAACCCAACACATGAGTAAACTCATGACAGATGGTGCCGATACCGTCGACAAATGGCGCACTGACCGACCCATTCAGCTCGGTGGAGCAAGCATAGCGGCTGACACGCTTGCCGTCGTAGGTGCCACTGCCTATGCCCTCACTCATGTGCGGCCACAGGTAGCCCAGTTCCTCGTTGCCTTTCACAGCGGCGGTGTTGCCGGCCACCAGGAAGAACACCATGTCCACATAACCGTCGCCATCGCCGTCATATTTGGTGTAATCGACCTGCGCATTGGCCTGGCTCAGTGCCGACTGGAATGCAGCACGGTAGTAGTTGCCAATCTGGTTGGCACGATAATTCACACTGATGGGACCCACGATGTCGAACTCGGGGTCAAACTTGCCCATGCTGTTGTCGTAATAATAGTCACGCACACTGCCCGTCCATGAACCATAGTCACCAAAGCCTACATTGGTCATGTTGCGCTGGTTCACAATGGTGTTATAAAAATTCTTGGTGTCATTGCCCATGGAGAAGTTTACATCACTGGGCTTGACAAGAATAATCAGGCCACGGAACTTGCTCACATCGAACTTCATAGGCTTCTGAGCTGTAGCACGGGCGCGCTTGGCACCGGCCACACTGGCGCGATCGGTCAAGTGTTTGGGCGTGCCTGACAGCAGAGCCAACTCGGCCGCAGTGCGCTGGCCGGCATCGTGAGCCACCACGGCAGAGGCCTGCAGTGCGTTATCGACACGTTGGGCATAGACCCAGTAGCCTGCCGCATTCTTCACCACGGTGTAGCCATCGGTTGTTGTACTGAAGTGATAAAACTCGTCGCCACATAATCGCAAGGTCACTTGCGAACCGTCGGGCTGCAGTGTCAACACTGCCATTGAGTGCGCCGGACGAGCACTGGCCGTGAGCATCATTGCCACGCCGGCCATCAATGCAAAAATTTTCTTCATTTCGACTCTAATATAATAAATTTTAAAATACCAATGCTAATACAGAAGTCTACGCGACCATGATGATCAGGCTTTCAGAATCATATTGATGACGGTGTTCACATCTTCAACATCCACCTTACCATCACCGTTCACATCGGCTTCACCAGAATAGTCGGCGGCACTTTTGGTCTTCAAGATGACGTTAATGATGGCATTGACGTCTTCCACGTCAACCTTACCGTCGCCGTTCACGTCGCCGTTCGCGATTTCTTCCACCGCACGTGCCTCTCCGGTAAAGTGTATGGTGAAGTCGTCGAGCAATAGAGGCACATTCTTGTTACCGGCAGTGCGAGTGATGCGGTAGCGGGCTGGTTCGTTAATGTTTAGGAGCCACGTGATGACGCCGTCACTGTTACCCTCCACCTCAATAGTGGTCGAGTTCTTCCACGTTGTGCCCTTATCCAGTGAGTAGGCCAGTTGCAGTTTCGACTCTTGTGTAGAGTTGTTCACAGCCTTGACCGAAATCGAATATACATCGGCATCAAAGTCGCTGGCCATGAAGATTCCGGAGGGCATCTCCATCGAGCAGCCATTGCCACCGCCGAAAGCATCATACTGAATGACGCGGGCATTGACAAAGTCCCACTTGGCAATCTGCCCCTGCACGCCTTTCTCGCTCAGCGAGGTGGTTGTGGCCATAGTCTCGAAATCTTCAATCACCGAGTTCATCTTCTCACCTTCTTCACAGTCAAAGGTGATGATGCCATTATTCTCAGTGATGCTCACCAGTGAAACGTTGCACGGGGTTCCATTCCACGTTACCAAGGCGGGTGTTGAGGTAGCCGACAAGCGATTCACGTCTTGTGTACCGGGAAATGGCGTTGCATCGCCGTTACCACCGGCACGCACCAGTTCGTAGTAATTGTGTGCCGGGTTATTGTTAATGTCGTTGCGTTCCCACACGCGCTGATTGGTGTAATCTACGCGCGCCACCACCATGCCATGCCCTGGCAGGGCAGAATCCCACTTATTGCGTTGGCGGTTCTCAAACATGAAGAACTCGCCATCTACGGGCGATTGCAGGATTAAGCCCGCATTACTTTTGTCAATAGCCTCCAGCCGGTGTGAGCCCAGGGTGAGCTCCTCTGGCTCGGCCCAACCCAGTTCCCAACGTTCCCAGATGCTATAGCCAACGGGAGTGCGACCCTGATTGGCGTGACTGCCGCCGGCCATCACGTCCCAGTCGCCGGGATGATTGCTTTCGCCTCCGCTATCGCCATAGTCGGTATCATAAAGGTCGGGCAGACCCAGCACATGACCAAACTCGTGGCACACGGTGCCAATGCCAGCAGGGGCATTCATGCCGTATGATTCCCAACCGTAAATCTCGGTTGAAGAAGCGTAACGGCCCATGTACATGCCGTCGTACACGAGGTATTCCCAACGATGTGACTCCTCGTTGTAATTATACAAGTAAGACATGTGTGGCCACAGATACTCTTGACTATTTCCACTATAACTGGCCGAGTAGCCGGCCACCATGAAGAACACCATGTCGATGCCGCCGTCACTATCGCTGTCGTAGAGGGTGAAATCCACATCGTCATCGATGCTGTCGAGAGCGGCTTTGAAAATGGTAGAATAACCTTCGCCACACTCACGCACCGAGAAGGGAACTTCTACGGGGCCGACCACATCGAAAACGGGGTCGAACTGCCCCATCGACTGGTCGTAGAAGTAGTCGCGAACACTGCCCGTGCAACTATTGAAGCGACGATTCCAACCGGTGCCTGTGTAGAAACCGGTATAGTTCTTCGTGTTGGCCATATCGTTGTAAAAACCATTCGGATCATTCATCAAGAACTTACGGTCGGTGAAATTGATGAGCAAAATCAGGCCGCGGAACTTTCCATAGTCCACCACAGGCTCGCGGCGTGGCGCGGCATTTTGCTTGTCGCGCTGGGCACGAGCGTTCTTTGAGGCAGATACGGCCTGCCGGTCGGTAATGCGTTTTTGCATCGTGGCTAGCATGGCGTTCTCGCTAGCGCTGCGCAAAGCGGCATCGTGCGCCTGCACACCAGTGCTCACCAGTTTATTTCCCGATAAGGTGGCATACTCCCACCGTCCTCCACGGTTCAGTACCGTGTAGCCGTCGTCGGTAGTATTGAAGTGATAATACTCGTCGCCCACTAGGCGAAGCATGATGGTAGTGCCGTCGGGTTGCGTCACACGCACGGGTGTCGGGTCGGCAGGCACAGCATATGCTGCCTGAAGCATCAAGCAGCATATGGCCAAGAATAAAAATTTTTTCATTTGGTTTAAGAATAATATCATTTAGTTGGTAGCGCACTACCTTTTATTACACTTTCAGAATCAAGTTGATGATGGCGTTCACATCTTCCACATCAATCTTGCCGTCGTTGTTCACGTCGGCACCACCGTCATAGTCGGCTGCGGTTTTTGTCTTGAGGATGATGTTAATCACAGCATTCACGTCCTCTACATCCACTTTGCCATCGCCATTCACATCGCCGGTAGAGTAGGCAGGGCCACCGGGCTCGCCCTCATAGTAAATCGTAAAGTTATCCACATAGCAAGGAGCAGTCTTGCTGCCGCCGGTCATCGTCACGCGGAACATCACAGGCGCGTCATTGGTTAGTTCCACATTCCAGTAAGACGTATAGGATGAAGACTTCGACACTTGCAAAGTTGTGAGTCCGGTAGAAGTTTTAGCATTAATCCACTTTATGCCACCATCAATAGAATACAGCAAGGCCATTTTAGCCACTTCGCTCGAAGTGTTGTTCACATCAAAAGTCACTTGATACATATCGTAATAGACGGGGGTTGTCATCTGCAGCACACTTGGATTCTTCAGTGCCACGGCGCGATTACTTTCATCTATGATTTGCATTTGACATAGCACCAAACTCCAATCGGCGATATCACCGGTAGCGGTGAATGGTGACTCGGTCGAAACAGGTATCTTGTCAAACGTTTCTACCAATGTTTTCTCGGTTCCTGCCTTGATTACGTTAAAACTAATCACTCCATTGGTCTCCCGAATTGCCATTATTGAGTAACTATTAGCCGTGCCGTTCCAAGTTCTTAAACTAGGCTTGCTGTTATTGGTGATATTGACTATACCCATCGTGCCAGGGAACGCATCACTACCATAATCGCCAGAAGTTGTATTACCGGCACGAAGCAACTCATAATAGTTGTGATCTGAGTAATTGTTCACTGAATTGGTCACCCAACGTAAGCCCAATGTGGAATCACAACGAGCCACTATCAGGCCGTGACCAGGAAGATACTTGTCCCATTTAGAGGTTTTTTGGCGATTTTCCAGTGTAAAAAACTCCTTGTTCACCGGCGAGCGTAGAATGAATCCCTCATTACTGTCGCCCAAAGCGTTCAGCGTATAACTACCCTCTCCTGCAATGCGTGGAGGCAAAGCAAATCCCAGCGCGTAACGTTCAAAGATACTATATCCGGCGGGAGTGCGACTATTGTTCAGATAACCGCCACTGGCCATGATGTCCCAAGAACCCGGATGATGCGACTGGCCATTCTTTTCATAGTCGGCATCATACATGTCGGGATAGCCCAGCACATGGGTAAACTCGTGGCAGAACGTACCCACACCATCTACCTGATTACTGCCGAAATACCCACCCATCTCGGTTGAGCATGAATACTTGTCAATGCGCTTCCCATCGTAGGTTCCAGTTCCCAAACTTGAACTTTCATGAGGCCACAGCAGGCCACTGGGGTTCCCACCAATGTTTGAGCCATAACCGGCCACTACAAAGCACACGTTATCCACATAGCCATCGCCATCACCATCGTAAAGGCTAAAGTCTACTGCACTATTCATTTTCGATAATACCTCACGAAATGCTTTAGGACTATTGTCTCTGAATTCTTGGGCTTTATAACTCACCGACACCGGGCCCACAATATCAAACTGTGGATCAAACTGGCCCATGGAATTATCATAGAAATAGTCGCGCACACTACCAGTCCACGTTCCATAATTGCCAAAACTCACCTGTGTGAAATTTTTAGCATTGATTATTTCATTATAGAACTGAACAGCATTGTTCCCCATCGAGAACTTTGTGTCGCTAGGCTCAACTAGGAAAATGAGGCCACGAAACTTATCTAAATCAAACTTGCGGGCAAAAACTGGTCCCTGAGCGGCGGCACGGGCACGTTTAGACTCGGCTACGCTGGCTAGGTTGGTCAATCCGAGCTGTGTGTTGGCCAACAACGCTTCTTCGGTAGCACTACGCTGACCGGCATCGTGAGCCATCACACCTGACTCTTTTAGTCCATCGCCACTGCGAACGGCATATACCCAGCCACCATCAGCAGTCTGCATGATGGTGTAGCCATCCAAGGTGGTGTGAAAGTGGTAAAACTCATCACCACACAATTTTAACGTGAGTTGCGTGCCATCTGGCTGGCTCACAACTACGGGCATTGGATTAGCAGGAATCGCATGGGCGGCAAAGGCCAACGTTCCTGCTACCAGAATTGAAAATAATTTCTTCATTATCGTTTTTATTTTGTTTTTTCAGATTTTCTTCGTGATTATCTGGGTACTTACCCAATGTGATGCAAAATTGCGAAAAAAAACGCAAACTGCCAATTTCAAACCGCTATTTTAACGTATTTTGCAGGCTCAAGCTCACCATTCGAGTGGAACTGTTAATTTAAACGTAATATTTCGTCCCATATTGTAAACGCCTCGACGGCCGGTGACCGGATTCACATCGGCCATTTTCAAGCGGCTCAGATGGTTTTGATAGGCTTTATCGGTGAGGTTATTGGCAATGATGGCCAGAGTAGCCACCCGGCGGCCACGACACATGATGTCGGTCCCGGCCGAGGCATTGAGCAGTGCATAGGCCGGAGTGGCCGTCTCGGTGCCATGGGCCGCATAGAAATGGTCTTGCTTGAAAGTATAATCCACACCCACCGCCACATAGGCATTGTTGAGCACGCGGCCATCGTGTGTGAATTCATATTTCACATCGGTGCGCCACCGCGGAGCCGGCGTGAACGGCAGGTTGCGGCTATCACCCGACTGATGCAGTTGCACGGCTCGCACCATATCGAACGAAGTGCCCAGGTGTAAATGATGCGTGGGGTGAACATCCACGGCCAGCTCCCCGCCCCACAAGCGGCTGTCACCGCTATCGAAACGATAGGTGTCGTAGTCCTCTTCCACCACCTCATTCACGCGGTGCAAAAAGATGTAATTATCTATGTGGCTGGCAAACAGTGCCAGTTGCACCGACACGATATTGCTCGTGAAGTCGGCCCCCAAGTCTAATTGCAGGCTATATTCAGGTTTGAGACGCGAGTCGCCCAGTTCATAACGCACCGAGCCTTCGTGCACGCCATTGGAGGTGAGCTCGCTGATGTTGGGTGCACGGAAACCGCGTGAAAGGTTGGCTCGCAGGTCCCAGTGAGGGCCGGCATGCAACACGGCTCCCACGCTACCGGTCACACCACCGAAGTTGCGCGTCAGGTCGCTAAAACGCACATTGCCGTCTTCCTCGAGTGCCTTGCTGTGCAAGTGGCGATGGTCGTAACGCAGACCGCCGCTCAGTGTCCATCGCTCAAATTCACGCGTGGCCGTGGCAAAGATGCCGACATCCAGCAGATTATAGTCGGGAATCAGAAATTCCTCGCCGCCGTTGAGCGAGCGCTGATACATTCCGCCCACGCCGCCGGTCACACGCCAGCCGCTCAACAGTCCCGTCACATAGTGCACGTTATAACTCAGAGTGTGTAACTTGAAATAGAGTTCATATTCGTCGGGATGGTCGGCATCTTCAAATTCCTGACGGCGGTTCAACTGGTATCCGAGCAGGGCATTCAGTTTGCCGCTCCCCAGTGCCAGAGTGTTGTCCCAAGCCGCCTTGTAGTGATACACCTGCTGGTAGGGCATGCCGTGGCCATACTGTTTGCGCTGACCATACTCGCACACGAGTTGGCCGGTTTCAGCATCCCGCTCGCCCTCGACAATGCTGGGAGTGATATTGTAGTAACTCAACGTGAGACGCGAGTGCCCCCAGTGGCGATTGACGCCACCCATGAGCTGGGCCGCACGCTCGTGAAACTGGCTGTTGGGCACATAGCCATCGTAGCGGTTTTTGTAGGCGTGCGCCCATTTTTCACTATAACGCGCGTTCCACACGTTGCCGCCCTTGTTGCCCGAGAAATAGAGCGAATAGTCTACTAGCCCGTTATTGGTCTGGTATTCACTCGAGAGACCGACACGGATTTTGCCCTGCGGCACGATGGGCGATGAATTGAAACGCAGCACGCCGGCCAGGGCATCGCTGCCATAGACCAGGCTACCAGGGCCTTTGAGCACTTCTACCGAACTCACGCTGGCGGCATCGATTTCAATGCCGTGCTCGTCGCCCCATTGCTGGCCTTCTTGACGGATGCCGTCGTTCACCACCACGATGCGGTTATAGCCCAAGCCGCGAATCACGGGCTTGGAAATGCCGCTGCCGGTGGTGAGTTGCGACACGCCCGGCATGGTGGCCACTGCATCGATGATATTGGTGGACGAGGTCGCTTCCAGCTGGCGCGCAGTGAGCAGCGACACCGGTGCCGTAGATTCTTTTAACTTGGTGGCTCCCGTTGAGCCGGTCACTACCACTTCTTTCAGGTCAAGATGACGGTAAAACACATCGCTAGTGTCGGCAGGCTCTTGGCACCACGCCTGCATTCCTATCCCGGCGATGAGCAGGAATATATATTGTCTCATTCTGTAACGTATTAATAATGACTATGTAAGATTACACCACACCCATGCGCCCCTTGGGCACACGTGAGCACAGTGATGTAAAAGATTTATATCGCTGGGGTTACAGAATGGTTGGCGGAGCGCGAAGCGACGGGATAGACCGCTGTTCAATCGCCGAGAAGGCCCGAACAGCTGGCACCACCACGGCCACCAACTCGCGCTCGCAAACCAGGGCCTGGAGTGACTGGGCGCCCACAAAGCGCTCGCTCACAAAACGGCACAGCACACAGTCGTCGACCGATGCCGTGTGCTGCGTGATGTGGCCTGCATGATGGACATGCTCCACACACTGGTCGCAATCGATGTTGCTGGCAGGCTCGCAGTGGATATGGAAACACGTGAGCACTATCATCGGTACGAATACCGACAACAGTATCCAGGCGGATATTTGCTCCTTGCGTTTCATCATTGCCACAAAAGTAGCAACTTTCATGCGATCTGAAACAAATTCATTTCCAATATTATTAATTATTAACCTTTACTTTTTGCTATCA
Organism: Muribaculaceae bacterium; assembly: GCA_017940245.1. Classification (GTDB taxonomy): domain Bacteria; phylum Bacteroidota; class Bacteroidia; order Bacteroidales; family Muribaculaceae; genus Sodaliphilus. Next base: position 30,866 of record JAGAYZ010000045.1, read on the forward strand.
TCGACTACCACACTGCCGGTGCAGGCACGACCGGTGATGTGGCGCCGCACGCAGCGCAACGGTGGTGCAAACACCGGCACGCGCAGTGGTGCAGCCACACGTCCGCGCACTCGCAACCGGTTCACCAGGAAACCGTGGCAACTCTGTCCGCGCTCACCCAGCAAGTCCAGCTTCAGTTCCACATCATCGCCATAGACGTGCCACACCACTTGCCGCGGAGGCTGAGCGCAAGCCACCGGCGCACTGAGCCACTCCACATCCATCATCGCCACTTGCTCGCGCGTCAAATCGCGCACGGTGCCCCGTTCGTCAATGGCCAGAGCATGCGTGATGTCACTATAGAGATGCGTGGCTGCGAGCGAGCGCTCGACAAGGTCACCAGTCGCGGTGAGCACGCGTGCATGCTCCTGAGCATCCAAGCACCACAGCTCGCCATGCTCGGCATCCCAGGCCAAGTGGGCCACAACGGCATTGCGCGCCATGATGGTCACCGTGCTGGCGCGCAAGCGACACAAATGCCCGCGCGACGACATGAAAAAGATGTCGCGGTCGCCCTCTACAGGCACGCATCCCAGGGCCAGGATGGTGCGGTCAAGCAATCGGGGTTCTCCATAGATGCCTTGCGAGGTGAGCGGCAATGCGTAGATGCCCTCGGCGGTGAACAGATACACAGGATAACGCCCGAAACCACCCGAATAAAGCGAGCGAGGCACCGCAGCAAGACCCAGTATGGCTGAGCCGGTCACTCGATAAGAACGCGCGGTCACCAGCGGATTGGCCGGTGCGCTGGTGGTCATCAGTCCGGTGGCATCGGCACAATAGAGGCGACCATTGCACACCAGCGAGGCCACAATGCCACGCGTCGTGTCGAAGCGAGCCGCATCACACTGCTGGCCGCTGAGCGCGATGGATGCCGGCACGGCATCGGGCACCCACCGGCCTTGCGCCAGCGCATCCAGGTCGCTGCAGGTGGCTAGCACCGTCCATAACGACCGGTCCATCTGTGCCTGCGCTTGTGCCGCTGTGCGGCCCGGAAAACCATAGTCCAGCACAGGCACACGACCTGCGCTGCTGTTTAGACATCGGTAGTGGATGGCGGCGGTAGTTTCCACCACATCGGCCGGCGTAGTGGCCAGAATGTCCACTGCCTTAATCATCGATTTCCAGGCATTGCCCGGACCGCTATTGACTGTCACTTGCAGGCCGTAGACGCCTAGCGCGAGAGTGGTGGCGGGCACACCGATGCCTTTACCCCCATCCACAGTGACATCGACGGTGACCCAGGGGGCATTGGACAGGCGCGCCATTCCCAGCGTGACGGGGGCACTCATCCACAGATAGCTGTCGTCCCATAGCCTCACGCCATAGCGCACCTGCATGGGTGCATAGTGCATGCCGGCGGCAGCCGCCTGGCCGGTGAGTGTGCTCCACGCGGTGCGCAGGCTGGTGGTGAGTGCTTTCACATCGGCAGCCTGCAAGGGGGCCTGCCATGTAGAGTATGGCTCGGCAAACGCCAATGCCGGTAGCGAGGCCGACAATGTGCCGCGGTCTTGCTCGGCAAGAGTGAGCGAGGGAATGGCATCGGCGGCACGCACCGGTTCATAGGTCGTAGTGCCACGCAGCAAGTAGAGCGTGCCCAGGCTCGCAGTGACCACCACCAGGTCGCCTACCCGGTGCAACCCCACCACATGACCCGGCACTGCCGCCAGTGGCACGCCATCATAACACACATTGCCGTCGCAGAGCGTCAGCATCCGGTCTTCGTCAACCAACGCCAGCCGGTGCCCGGCAGGAATTTCACTCACAGCTTGCGGCAGGCCGGTTACCACCAGGGCACCGGTTTCTTCATCTTTTCTCAGGTTTTTCATCGTATCAAATTTTAATCAAATATCTAAAAATCCAGAATTTACAGAAAAACTAGGCCCTCTAGAAAACCGGGGCCAGCACCGCCATGTCGGCAGAGCTGAGCGTAGCCCGTGGCGACACATTGCTGTGAGCCACCCACAGAGCGATGGCTCGCGTGATGAGGATGTCGTCGTGATGTCCTTTCTTCGCCTCATAGCCGCCGTTGCCGGTCTGCTCATAAGTGGCCATCTCGTCGATTGCCTGTGAGTCGCGCTCCACATAGGTGCCGTCGCGCACAGCGGCAATGAGGTTGTAGATCATATTCCGCTTGGTGCGCACGTTGGTGTGAAAACCATAATTCACCGTGTCGCGCCGGTACACGGCCGGATAACTGCGCGCCACCTCGTGAAGCAGAAACTTCCCGTCGTTGCCCTCGGTACCTCGTCCCGTTTCCAGCGTATTGCTTTCGACCACCAGTGTCGCGCGGTGATAGAACGTGGCCACCTGGGCGGCCTTCCACGCCAGCAGGTCGTGGTCCAGATGCCCTCGCCACTGTGCCACCACCTCGGGCCTGCGGCAAAACGGGTCGCGCACATCAAGCACGGCGATAACCGAGTAGTCGGCTTGGTCGCTACGGCCGCCAATGTCCACAGCCACCACATAACGCCCGCCCAGCTCGGGCATGCGCCACACCTTCATCAGCCCCGAGGCGGCATCCACCCAGTGCACGTTGCGCACGGTCTTGTAGTCGGCTTCGACGTCGCCCGTGTGCTGTGGCGGCTGGCAGTGCCGGCGCAGCCGCTCCAGGTGCTCGCGGTCGAACACGCCATGGTCGGTGGCCACAAAGGCTTCGGTGTCGGTCGTGGGAAACTCGGCCATCATAGCGGCATGGCTGGCGGCTTCTTTGCGCTTGTCGTGATACCACTGAATCATCTCCAAAGTGCGACCGTCGTGCCACAAACGCCGCTCGTAGTCGTCCATCGTGTCCCACAAGTGCTGCACGTCGCCCACTGGCGCACGATACAATTCTATCTCGTACCACGGCACGAACACGGGCACCTTGTCGCTCTGCCCACTACAGGCGCGCAACCACTCGGTGTGGAAAAACTGGCCCACCCCGTTGGCCGTTGACTCCAGTGCCACGACGGTGTCGGGCGTGCGCGTGACCGTGCCGTTGACCGTGCGCATCACGTCCTGGGGCGAATGCATGGCGGTTTCGGGCCAGAAAGCCACCTCGGTAAGGTGCGCCATGGCCAGACTGTAGCCACGCACGGCGTCCTCGCTCACGGCTGTACCCATGATGACCAGGCAGTCGCGCCCGGTGAGCACCTGCACGTCGCTACTGCCTTCAAAGTTCTTGAATTCAACGCGCACGTCATCGTCAAGCAATTCGCGCGGATAGTGACGCAGCAGCAAGCGATACATACCCTTGATGCTGCGGGCACTCTGCCGCAGGTGGCCGCAGATGAGGCTGTTCCACCCCGTGTGACGCACCAGCTGCATCCACGCCATATACATCTGCACCAGCGTGGAACCGCCCCACTGCCGCGCCTTGAGCAGGATGAGGCGCACGGGGAGGCCGGCCATGCGCTGCTCCTCCATCACGGCCAGCACACGGCGCTGTGGAGCATTGAGGCGGAAACGAATGGGCCGACCAGTGAGTTTGTCGCGCACGGTGGCACACGTGGAGCACCAGTATTCAAAATCATGCTGCACACGCAGGCGGCGTTGCTCCAGTGGAGCTAGCAAGGCATAGCCAGGACACTCTTCAAGCACAGCTTGCGGCACCCACACGCCATCCACCTGCACTCGGCTTCCACAACAGCCTACACCCTTTTCCGGGTCGTAGGGCACTTGTAACGCGGCTTTACGCCGCTCGTTTTCCATGATAATTTCTTTCATTTCCATGGCGGCAAAGGTAGTGCGTCCACCCATCGGACGGCAATGCCAACCGCGGTCACCACGCCCGTCAACACACGAAGAGGGGGGATGGCTTTCACAGCCACCCCCCCTCGGGACAAATATGTTAAGAAACTGCTTATTTCATAACATGATTGCGGTCATTAGACCTTCAAGATGATGTTGATGATAGCGTTCACATCCTCAACGTCGATCTTGCCGTCGCCAGTTACGTCGGCGATGCCGGGATAATCCTCGGCAGTCTTACCCTTAAGGATGATGTTGATTACAGCATTCACGTCCTCAACGTCAACCTTATTGTCGCCAGTCACGTCGCCTTCGGGGAACGGATCAACAGTGCCACCATCGCCCTGGATAAAGGTGTAATACTTGTAAGCACCATTTATCATAAAGCGAACAACAGCAGTGCGGCCAGTCATGCCGGCGGGCAGAGGCTCGGCTGTGACATGAGCAATCACAACACCAGTCCACTTACCTTCTTCCACTTGATCTTCCAAAGTGATGTCGAGCCATTCGGGAACATCGTCACCATCTTCGTTATCTACCGACCAGTCGGCCTCGGGACTAGTGCTGTAGAACTCAATGCCCTCGATGACTTGGCTACCCAGGTCATAAGCAAGCTGTCCTCCCTCGTTGGGGAAGGTGTATTCACCGGTTTCGAAAGAATAGTTGAACGTGATGAACGGACGGGTCACCTCAACAAAGATAGAAGAACCTGCCTTCAACTCGCCACTGGTGAAGAAGTTGTTCAGACCACCCAGTACAGTGATAACACCTTCCTCCTGATGTCCGATGTAAGTAACTTCACCCACACCTTCATCCTCAGTATCGTTGGTAATCAAACCAGAAATAGACTCAATAGCATCCTGATCCATACCCAGAATTACAATTACGATAGCATCGTCAATCATAGGGTTAATCTCATATTCAATGTTATAAGTGGGATCGGTTTCAAAGAGGTCAAACTTCAGAATTGGGGATCCATCCTCATTCATGTCGGTAGTGATGGTAGTGCGGCCGGTAGCAATCAGATTTTCCTCGGTGAGAACTTCAGGATTGATTCGAACAGCAGCAGTATCAATGTAAGCGGGCAGATCGCTCAGACGATACACGCGAGCCTCAAGATCCACATTTTCTTTTACGCTCACATTAGTTGCCCAGAAATAGATATGATTCAGCACATAGGGTGAAACAGGCTTCTCAAATCCTACACCAAACACGTTCCAGTCACCATAGTTCTTTCCGAACCAGTAACCAGACTGATCCTGTGCAGGATCATCACTGGCTAAATCGGGATTGTAATCGGGACCCGGTGCACCGCTGTAGTAAGTCCAGCCATACTTTGAATTGCCGAAACGGTCGCTACTTCCATAGTAGTGAGAAGACGAAAGCATATCCGAAAATTTAGAATAGACCTCATGAGCCTGAGGTACTGAAGCCACGCCACTGATTGCTGTATTCTCAATCGCACCAGTAGTGCGGTTCACGCTGTAACCGCTCAATTCATACGGCCCAACCGTACCCATCATCAAAGCGGGTACATCTTCATATTCATAGCCATAAGTAACGGTCAGGTCACGCTCATTACTGATCAACGAGTCTGTAGCCCCTGTTTCGTTGTTCCGAATCTTATAACCCCATGAAGGAGTACCACCCACTTGCGACATATTGCGCCATGTGACCTCATCGTAAGGTTTAGTAAAGACGAACGGCATGATAAAGCCGCGACCCTCGCTGTTCCAGTTGGAGTACATAGTACCTTTTGGACGTAGATAATAAGGCTGGTTGGTGGGAACAGCCTTTTTTACCGACGACGACTTGACCGGACCGGTAGCATGAGTGCCTACACGATGCTCAATCTTAGCATTTTTCATCTGCTCTGTGGCCACGGCCTGGGTCTTGGCCACATTAGCATGATTGCGCGCAACCTGTGCATTGGCGCTAACGACCAGCGACAGAGCGGCTGCAAAAAGTAAACTCTTTTTCATTGCTGTAAAAGTTTAGTTAATAAAAAAGTTATTTATAAAATCTCTGAATCTTCAATTATGATGCTTTCCAAGGCACTCGCATGCTGGCGAGCACCTTGGATTGCAAATTAGACTTTTATTTCACTTTAACCTTGAAGCTATTGTCGGGATTAGAGGTTGAAGTAAAATTCATCTCATAGGGAGCCAGATAAGTTGCCGTTCCCGAGGGCACGAGTCGATATGCGCCATTAAAGATGGCTCGAATTAAGTCGTCGGAACCGGGGAACTTAATCAAGTTCTGTTGCGAATTAGTGTCATCGGGAGCAATACCCTGCAAATTAAATTGCAACTGATGCTCGGCAGGGAACGTGAACTCGTTAATATAAGTCACCTTCTTGGGGCTGGTTGTATTAGCGACTTGAGTCACAGTTTTCCCCTTGCTGGAACCAGAATCATATTTGACACTTTTTTTACAGTCTTTGTCATAATAATAAGCTACCGTTCCTGAGCTTGTCTTCAGGTATAACACCGAACCGTAATACTTCTGTGCCGGATAACCCAAGTAGCCAAAATCTACTGAGAACAGTTTATAAGTGTTTTTGAGTTTCATCTGGTAGTAGCACTTCAGAGAATCGGGTTTTCCATCAGTCGTATTTACATTTGGTATCAACACTGTAGTGTCGCGAGCTTCCGTCGTTTCACGATCGGAAAGTTTACTCACCTGTGCCTGTACTTGATCGGCCACCGTCTTGATGTCACCTTTTATGTCTTTCAAAGCTAGCGACCACGTCTGCAAAGTATCGGTAAAGCAGTCTTTGGCCAAATCACCGGCAGAGATGGTAGAAGTGTTATCTTCCAGACACAACAATGTGCCATCCTCCTGCTGCTTGAAATGATGAACTGTGAAGCCATTATACTCCAACGGATTCATGAATGCAAACGTATCGTGTCCGATAATGCCATTGCGGGTGAATGAAGTCGTCAAGGGGTCGGGACTGCTCTCTTCATACATATTCATCACCAGACTTGCGCCATTGGTAATCACATATCTGTCACCATTGGGATAGGTGAGGAACACGCGCGGAATCAATGAGCTGAAGAACTTATTGGCATTGGCCACAACCTGATCCAAGTAGGCCTTGTCGTCGGTATCCTCGGGCAAGCGAGTCATGAGCAATTCCATCTCACGTTTTTTACCTTTTAGGTAAAGCGTGTCGCCACTGTACTTGAGCAGGATAAACTCGTAGTCGCCTTCCATTCCGCGGCCGTCGTTACCCGTGCCGTTGCTGGTGTTCAGGAAATCATCGGGACGCGAGAACAGGTGGAAGTACTTGTTATAGGAACTGAACGAAAGCACCGGACCATTGTCGGTTATAATATCCCACTGAGAGTCGTCATAGCCATATTTCATCTCGGTAGAACCATTAGCCTTATCCACGGCACCGATGTAGACATTCTCGCCTGCCACACGCACCGTTCCATCGTTGCGGAAGGTCATGATGTAGACAAAGCCAGGCATGTAATCGTTGGCATAGTATTCCATCTGCCACTTTCCGCCCTGGGCTGTGAGAATGTCGGCATACTCGCCGGCCTTTGCATTCAGACGCTCGGCAGCACTCTTCTCAAAAAGGTCGTCCTCTTCCATCTTAAAGCAAGAGGTGGCTACCAGCGGCAGTATCATCAATAATGCTGAAATTCTAAATATCTTTTTCATAGTGATTCACTTTTAGCATTCATGTCAGAAATTAGCTTCTTTGCGCAGACGGCTGAGCACACCCTTCGGGTCGGCACGGAACTCGTTCTGGCGTTTCTGCACCTCGGCGCGCAGAGCCTCCAAATCCACACCCCACTGGCTCTTGAGCCAGCGAGAGGCGATGCTCAATTTCTGCTCAATTGCGCTGAGGCCATCGATGTCGTCGGTGTCCTCCACATCGTAGACGGCGATAGGGATAAAGTTGCCGGCACCATCGATAACGCACCAGTTACCATCGTCATCTTTCTTGCAACGGGCGCCATTGGCATCGGTGTAGCTCTTGGGCAACATATTTCCTTCCTTGTCGTAAATCTCCAGAGAATCAATGGGCTGAACAGCCGTTTGATAGACGTCCTTTCCATAGCGCACAAGCGTCATTTTGCCTGCATCGTCGGTCTTGGTCGTATAACCCATGCTAGAGATGAAGTAAGCCTTGTTCTCATCGCCTGCCTTGTTGTTATTGAAGTAGAAGTAGGGGCAATAGTACGTACCCGTCGTGGTTGAGAATTCGGCCCATCCACGTGCGGCACGATCCTTCACTCCGGCCCACTCCTCATCGGTCATGGTGATGTACTGAGCCACCACCTCGGCAAAGTCCTCACGAGTGGCACTCGAGGCATACTTGGTCACGAAACCCAGTGAGTTCACAACGCCATCGTGCTCGGTTCCGCCACGGGAAGTCCAGTCGTTACCGTCGTACTTGGTGTTGGTAATCTCATCAAACTCCTTGGGATAGTTAATCTTTTGGTGCAAGATGTGAGTGAACTCATGGTGCATTGTGGTGAAATAATAGGTGTTCATCTGGTCAAAATTTTCGATATCCATTTGATTCACCTTGAACAGGTTCACCTTCACACCACCCTCGGCCAAACCGATGGTTTCGTAACCGCTACTTGGGTTCATCGAAGCCGAACCGATGATGTGCAGCACACGAGGCGCATTAGCCTTAATAAAATCTTCACCCGCAATCTGTGCATACACGTCGAACCACAACCACTTCACCAGCAACGCCAGGTTCTGAGCCTTCTCATAGCTGGCAGGAACCAGGTTGTAGTTCATGTTGGTGGAAATGTCTTGCATCTTGTAGATGAACTTCACGTTATAGGGCTTGCGATAGTTCTCCTCCAGCCACTGGTCGAACTTATAAGTCACCGCGTCGGGATTAAGTTCTTCTTCCGAGTCGGGGAAGATGGAGGGACCCATCTTATCTTCGCTACAGGACGACAACGGCAGCAATGCCAGCCCGCCCAGCACCAAAGAAATGAAATATAATTTAGATTTTTTCATGTTCATTACTCTTTAATGATTGTCATGTTGTTCACTTTTTACTCAGCCAGATGCATCGACTGGGTGTCGGTTGGTTCAGTAGGAGTCACCGCATCGCGGTCGTTCTTTTCCATACCAGCGATCCACACCTCATAGGGCAACTGGATAGCCCAGCGCTTGTCACCCACCTTCAAGGTCTCGACGCGCGATGCGCCGATGCGGTGGGTCACCTCAATTCCATAGCGCTTCAAGTCGAAGAAGCGGTCACCCTTATGAGCCGTTTCGATGCGACGGAAGTGCTGCACGCACTGCAGATAGGGAACCATTTCGGGAGTCACGCTGTACTCACTGCTGGGGAACACCTCGTCGATGTGCATCGGTTTGTTGATCTCAAAGTTGGTCTTGGGATCCTTGTTATAGAAGCGCTCGATGTTACCTGCAGTGAGCGGCTGAATCACATTAGACTTGTTCACACAATTGTCGCGGTTGTCGAGCCACATCTTCAAGTCGGCAATGGCAGCAGCGGTTTTGCCTAAGAAGATCTCGGCCTCGGCACGAATCAACAGGGTCTTTTCTACCGTGAACTCGTTGCGCATCATGTGCACGTAACCGATACCGGCCAACTTATCGGTGTACTCGAAGAGCTCACCCCAGTTGGCAAAGAACATGAGTCCATATTCCTGCGAGCCTCTATAGAAAATCATACCCTGGAAGCAGGGATGGCTACTATTCCAAGTCGGGCCAGGGCCACGGAAGGTGCCCGATGCCGCATTGTCCTTGCAACCATAACGGCCGCCGGGACGACGACTCCAAGTCGAATAGGTCGCAATCGACATGTAAATCGACGGATTGGTGATACCACTATTGGCACGCACATGGTCTTCGCCTGTATAAAGGTTGTCGCGACGCCACAGGTTATTCATGTTGGCTGCCGGATTTTCGCCCAGAGCCAAAGTAGCATAATACTCAGCCTTCTTGTAATCGCGCACCCACAGATAGTACTGTGCGGCAAAGGCATTGGATGCATTCACGTTGAAGTGATAGCGAGGCACTTCATAGTACTGGTCGGTGACCAGTTCCAGACCTGCCAGCAAATCCTTTTCAATTGCGGCATAGAAGTCGGCCAGGTTACCACGCTCATATTGCGGGCTCACCTTGGTCTCGGTCTCCTTCATGTAGGGCAAACCGACTTGCTCTTTGCCTCTTTCAGGACCAGCATAGGGCATGCAGAACACATTGGCCAAAATAAAGTGGTGGTAGGCACGAATCATGTAGGCCTCACCCTTGATGGCCTTGAGCCGGAGCTGCTCGTCATAAGACAACTCGCCATTCTTGTCGGCATTGTTGGCTTCAAATTCCTCGGCCTTTTCCAGCACGGCGTTGGCCACGGCGATAGAAGCATAGCAAGAGTTCCATATCGAGTAGGGAGTGTCGGATCCCGTGCCCAATGTCACGTCTTCCCAAGCAAAGAGCTGGTTGTCGGCCAGTTCATCGGGAGCCAGATTATAGCGGTTTCCGTTCTTGTCGGGTGCCGTGTTATCCACAATATTATCCGACGAGAGCTCGCACACGGCTGCATAGTCGTTGCCCATGTAGCCATCGACCAGCAACTTTTGCAGCTGATCCACGTTCTCCAGATAAACGCGCGTATCGGGCACTTTATCCAGATAATCATTGCACGATGACAGAGCCAGCAGGCCGAGTCCGGCAATCATTGAGACATATTTTAATTTAATCATATATGGTACTGTTTAATGGTTCAACATTAGAGACCGAAACGCACGGTGAGTGTCAACTGCTTGGGGTTGGGCGATGCCACACCACCGGTGTTGAAGAACTCAGGATCTTCACCATTGAGTTTCTTGTCGGCATAGAGCAGACAGATATTGGTGGCAGCCAGCTTAACCGATGCGCTGTTCAGACGCAGGTGACGGATAAACGAAGTAGGGAGGTCGTAAGTGAGCGACACCTCTTTTAGACGAATGAAACCACCATCGGCAATGCGTGCGGTACTGTAGTTGTAGGCATTGTAGCCCCAACCCAGCTGGTTATCGTTATAGACCTGACGCACCGAAGCAATTGCAGGAATGTTGGTATAAGCCTCGTCACCGGGAATCACCCAGCGATTCTTGAATTCCTTAGGCATTGCAGTCATGTCGCTGTAGCCCGATGAGAAACGCGGAGTCAGACGCAGCTTGTTGCCAAACGAATAGGTCATGAACACGTTCAGGTGGAAGCCCTTCCAGCTGAACATATTGCCGAAGCCACCGGTATAGGTGGGATCAACCGGACCTTCATACTTCAAGAAGTCAAGTTTCTCATATTCCTGGAAGTTGATGCTGTTAGTGGTCACTTCACCCTTCTCGTTGATGATTTGGGGAGCACCCTGGTTGTTCAAGCCAACGAAGGGAATCGAGAAAATGGCACGGTGGGGATAACCCTGCAAGGGGAAACCATTACCGCGAATCAAGTCCATCACGCTCGAACGCGAATCAAGCTTTGTGATGTTGGTGTGCGTGTAGGAGAACGTAAGGTCGGTAGTCCAGCTGAATCCATCGGGACGTACGGGATCGATATTCTTTGTCGTCAAGGTGAACTCAACACCATGCGACTTCATCTCGGCCACGTTGGCCCACTTGCTGATCACGCCACCCACACCGGCCGTGTTGATGCGGCCAATCAGGTCAAAGTTGTTACGCTTATACCAGTCAAACACCAGATTGATGCGGTTGTTAATGAAACCCAAGTCAATACCCACGTCAAACTCATGTTTCTTTTCATAGGTCAGCTCGCTGTTAGCCAATCCGTTCAGACCGATACCCATTTCCTTGGTCTCGGTTTCGGGACGCCACGGGTGTGAAGGATAATAAAGCGCTTCGGCGTTGGCATAACCAGTAGGACCGCTTTCACCGGTCAGTGAGTAAGACAGACGAAGTTTTGCGTAGGTCCACCATTTTTTGAAAGCAGCCTCACGGAAGAAATTCTCTTCAAACACGTTCCATGCGCCCGAGATGTTCCAGGTGGGAAGCCAACGGCTCTGGCGGGTGCGTCCCATCAGGTTAGAACCTTCGTAACGCACAGTACCATTCAAGATGTAACGACCCAGCAGACTATAGTTGGCGTTGGCAAAGAACGCGGCATTGCGGCGATAGCCTTTCGAATCGCTGAAGTAATTGCCATTTTCCTCCTCCATCTGCTTGAACAGCTTAGAGGTAACCGTGGTCAAGTGGCCGCTGTATTCAATGCCCCAACCTTGGAACGACTGCGAGTAACGGTCGACACGGCTAGCCTCGGCACCGGCAAAGATTTGGAACAGGTGCTTGTCGTTGAAGTTCTTCATGTATTGCGCAGTGGCACGGAAGTCGACCTGCGTAATGGCATACTTGGAGTAGAACAGCATACCGCCCTGGGGCAACACGCTCTCGGGAAGCGAGTTGGGATCGTCGGGATCAGTGTACAGGTAACGGTTGCTCGAACGCACGATGGCGTTTTCGGGATCGACACCGGCACGGTAAGCCAAGGCTTGGTTACTGTTGTCGGTCACATAATGGTTCTGCTCGCTGTTGTTGTAACGATAGCTGGCGAGCAGGTTGATTTCCAAGCTCTGATCTTGTTTAATGATGGGCTTGATTTGCAATTCACCCTGGAACTTGACATCGAGCACATTCAGGTCGATGTAGTTGTTCTGCAATTCATTAAAGATATTGAAGTCGGAATAGTTACGACGATAGGTCTGCGTGGGATCCAGAGCACGGCTCGTGTTCAAAGCGAAGCTATAGGGGTTGATATCGAACGAGCGGCTCACGTTACCACTCACCACGTCAACGTTCTGGCTCAGCGTACCGGGAGCGCGCTGACGGCGATAGCTGTCGCTATTCAGAATCTTTACGCGAATCTTGTCGGTGAGCTGATAGATAGCGTTGCTGTTGAACGTGTAGCGCTCCACACTACTGCTCTTGTACCATCCCGGGTCGTTCATCAAAGAAATCGAAGTGTAGAACGCGCCCTTGTCAGTACCACCGTTGATGCTCACGGCGTGGTTCATCATGATGTTGTTGTTGAACAACAGGTCGAACCAGTCGGTGTTGCGCATCTCGGCAGCACGCAGGTAGTTGTTCATGGCCTCACGCGTATTCTCCAGACCGAATTGATGATTCGTCTCGTTGTATTGGTTCATCAACTGGTACATGTGACCATAAGTACCGGTCGAAGAGCCATTGATCAAGCTAGCCATTTCCAGCCAACCTTTCTGCTCCATCTCGCGGTAGATACCAATCTGCTCCTGAGAGTTGCTGATGTTGAAGTCGCGATAGTTGGGCTTGAGACGATAGGTGAACTCACCTGTATAATTAATAGAGGTGTGTCCCTTGCGGCCGGTCTTGGTGGTGATCACAATCACACCGGCGTTAGCCTTGGCACCATAGATCGAGGTTGCCGAACCATCCTTCAGAATCTGGAAGCTCTCGATGTCGTCGGCATTAAGGCCGGCCACTGCCGAGGCAATCAGCGTGGTGGCGTCGCCCGACGACAGGTCGTCGGCACTGATATCCACGTTGTCTTCCAGAATCACACCGTCGACCACCCACAGGGGCTTAGAGCTACCATAGATTGAAGTAGCACCACGCACGCGAATCTTGGGGGCGGTACCGAAAGTACCCGACACGTTCTGCACCTGCACACCTGCGGCGCGACCTTCGAGCGAGCGGCTCACGTCGGCCACACCGTCCAGCTTGGCCTTACCGGCATCGACGCTGGTTGTTGCACCGGTGAAGAGTCGCTTGTCCACCTTCTGGTAACCGGTAACGACCACTTCGTTCAGGTTAATACCTCCGTCACTCTTCGGTTTAAGAGTGATTTTCATTCCACTTGCTGCGGGCATGTCGACAGGCTCGTAACCTACGTAGGTCACCAGGATGTGTGAACCGGCAGGCACCGTCAGCGTGAAGTTTCCATCGAAATCGGTAGCCGTACCAACCTTGGGGTTGCCCTTTTGGATGACAGTGGCACCAATCACAGGCTCATTGTTCTCGTCATAGACTGTACCACTCGCCTTCACTTGGGCGTTGATGGTAAAAGCCACAACCGATAGCACAAAGAGCAAAAGCAATTTCTTAAAACTCATAAGCACTGTTTTTAATTGTTATCTTAAACATTTGTAATTTTTTGTTCGGTTTCACCTCTCAGAACGCATAGCATCCCATTGAATCGCAAGCACTGTCACAGATGCGTAAAGCGACCTTTGCACTCCACAAAAGTCTCTCACACTCACCTGTTTAGTAGGTTCAAGGATTAGCAGGTTCTTAACATTAAGCAAATTTCAAGGGGCAAAGTTATATAAATATTTTCAAATTTCCAATTCCCTTTGTTAAAAATAGACGATTTGAGCCAAAAAAACGCTTTTTGGTTGCAAATAGAGCAAAATGCACCTAATTACACATTTTTAACAATTCAACGTCACTAAAAAACAGCCAGGCACAGCCCGAAAGACACCTCCACGCTGGCCACACAAAGATAAACGAGTCAAATAATTCATCATTCATCATTCTTAATTCATAATTAAATTTTACCTTTGCAGTCGGTAACGCCTTTATTTATATTAAATAGGTGTAAGTAATTATGGAAGTCATCTATGAAGACAACCACATCATAGTGGTAAACAAGGCCGCGGGCGAAATCGTGCAGGGCGACCGCACAGGCGACGAGCCGCTGGTAGAAACACTCAAGTTGTGGATCAAAGAAAAATATGCCAAGCCCGGCAACGTGTTTTGCGGCGTGACCCACCGCATAGACCGCCCCACATGGGGGCTGGTGGTGTTTGCACGCACCAGCAAGGGCCTTTCGCGCATGAACGAACTGTTCCGCAAAGGCGAGGTAAAGAAGACCTACTGGGCCATCGTGACCCAGCGCCCGCCTCACGACCAGGGCACTCTCACGCACTACCTCACCAGCGTGGAGCGCAACAATAAGACTTATGCCTCGGTCATTCCCAATAAAAACGCCGTCAAAGCCGTGCTCAACTATCGCCTGCTGGCAAGCGGCGACCGCTATCACCTGCTTGAAATAGACCTGATCACCGGCCGCAAGCACCAAATCAGGTGCCAGCTGGCCGCCATAGGCTGCCCCGTCAAGGGCGACCTCAAGTATGGCGCGCCACGCAGCAACCCCGACGGCGGCATCTGTCTGCAGAGCCACCGCATCCGCTTCACCCACCCCGTGAGCGGCATCGACATCGACCTCACGGCACCGCTGCCTCCCGACCCGCTGTGGCAAACGCTGGCCGACCTCATCCCAGGCGACGGGAAATAAAATCGCAAGTTTGGGCACTCTCAATATTATTCACTAACTTTGCAAGTCGAAATATCAACTATAACTAAAATATTACATCATTATGGCTAACATTCCCGAGTTTAAGTATGCACCCATGTTCCAGTTGGGTGAAGACAACACCGAATATTACCTGCTCACAAAGGACTACGTGAGCGTGGGCGAATTTGAGGGCAAACCCATCCTCAAGGTGCAGCCCGAAGCCCTCACCCTGCTCTCGCAGCACGCATTCCGCGATGTCTCGTTCATGCTGCGCCGCGCACACAACGAGCAAGTGGCCAAAATCCTGAACGACCCCGAAGCCAGCGAAAACGACAAATATGTGGCTCTGACATTCTTGCGCAATGCCGAGGTCAGCGTCAAGGGCAAACTGCCGCTGTGCCAAGACACCGGCACAGCCATCATCCACGGCGAAAAGGGCCAGCAGGTGTGGACCGGCTTCTGCGACGAGGAAGCCCTGGCCCGGGGCGTGTATAACACCTACACAAAGGAAAACCTGCGATACTCACAAAACGCGCCACTCACCATGTTCGACGAGGTGAACACCCGTTGCAACCTGCCTGCACAAATCGACCTGGAAGCCACCGAGGGCATGGAATACCGCTTCTTGTGTGTGACCAAGGGCGGCGGCAGCGCCAATAAGACCTACCTCTACCAGGAGACCAAGGCACGCATCCAGAATCCCGGCACGCTCATCCCGTTCTTGGTGGAAAAAATGAAATCGCTGGGCACTGCAGCCTGCCCGCCCTATCACATCGCCATCGTCATTGGCGGCACCAGCGCCGAGAAGAACCTGCTCACCGTGAAACTGGCCAGCACGCACTACTACGACAGTCTGCCCACCAGCGGCGACGAAACCGGCCGCGCCTTCCGCGACATAGAACTGGAGAAGCAACTGCTCGAAGAGGCCCACAAAATAGGCCTGGGCGCACAGTTCGGCGGCAAGTATTTGGCACACGACGTGCGAGTGGTGAGACTGCCTCGACACGGAGCCAGCTGCCCCATCGGACTGGGTGTGAGCTGCAGCGCCGACCGCAACATCAA
Source organism: Muribaculaceae bacterium (assembly GCA_017940245.1). Taxonomy (GTDB): domain Bacteria; phylum Bacteroidota; class Bacteroidia; order Bacteroidales; family Muribaculaceae; genus Sodaliphilus. Next base: position 46,985 of record JAGAYZ010000045.1, read on the forward strand.
GGCCAAAATCAATCGCGATGGCATCTGGATTGAGAAACTCGACGACAAGCCCTACGAACTCATTCCCGAGCACCTGCGCCAGGCAGGCGAGGGCGAAGCCGTGAAAATCGACCTCAACCAGCCCATGAGCGAGGTGTGCAAAATCCTCAGCCAGTACCCCGTGAGCACCCGCCTGAGCCTGAACGGCACCATCATCGTGGGACGCGACATCGCTCACGCCAAAATCAAGGCCCGTCTCGATGCCGGCGAGGGCATGCCTCAGTATCTCAAAGATCATCCCATCTATTATGCCGGACCCGCCAAGACTCCGGCCGGCATGGCCTGCGGCTCCATGGGCCCGACTACTGCCGGACGCATGGATCCCTACGTGGACGAGTTCCAGGACCACGGCGGCAGCATGATCATGCTGGCTAAGGGCAATCGCAGCCAAGCCGTGACCGACGCTTGCAAAAAGCACGGAGGTTTCTATCTGGGCTCTATAGGTGGACCTGCAGCCATCCTGGCACAAAACAACATCAAGAGCATCGAGTGTGTCGAGTATCCCGAGCTGGGCATGGAAGCCATCTGGAAAATTGAGGTGGAAGACTTCCCCGCATTCATCCTCGTCGACGACAAGGGCAACGACTTCTTCCAGCAAATAGCCAAGTGCCCCATTCACTAATAACGGGCACGATACACGCACCACAAGGGGGACGGGACTCAAATTCCGTCCCTCTTTTCGTTTGCGCCACGCACGCTGGATAAATTGCATAAAAACGAATAATATTCAACGAAAGTCTTGGGGATTTACAGAAAAACCAGTAACTTTGTAACACTTTATCGAAAAACATTGAATTAACCTACTGATTTCGAGTGCTTTACCATTTTTTATGTCAATAATATTCATCAATATCTTTTAATATATGAAACATTTACTCATTTTATGCCTTGCGTGGCTGCTTCCACTACTGGGCTACGCGCAAGCGATGACCACCCCCTACACCAGCGAGATTGGCGGCAATGCCACTCTAGATGCAGGCTGGACTGTAATAGACGTCAACGGCGACGGCAAGGGCTGGGCCAATGACTCCAACCCTGGAGGACGTGGCTACGACGTGGCCGGCACCAGTCATGGAGCCATCTTCACCTACCACCGCTCCAACCAGGGCAATGACCTGCTCATCACTCCTGCCATTCACCTGGAAGAAGGCGAGGAGTACAAAATATCTTTCTGGGTGAAGACTGGTGGCGGCAACGAGTCGATGGCTCTGCTCATGTCTAATGGCAACCAGGCCGACAATTTCACCAATGCCGTGCAGTTGCTTGACATGCCCTCGTTCAAAATCAACTCCACCTTCGAACGCAAAACTTGCACCTTTGTCAATCGCGGCGAGGGTGACTACTATTTTGCCTTCAAGGCATATAGTGCTGCCGACCAATATTTTATCTACCTCACCAACTTCACCATTGCACTCAACGGCACTACACCTGCCGCGCCATCGGGGCTCACTGCCGCCGTGGGCAACAATGATGCCATCACAGTGGATTTGGAATGGACACTGCCCACGCTCGACGATGAAGGGCAGGCACTGCCCGCCGGAGCCATCACAGGTGTGCGCGTTAGTCGCGATGGCACTGTGGTGGCCACACTGCCGGCCAATGCCACGGCCTGGCAAGACACCGAAGCTGCGGGACTGACAGCTGGAATCCACACCTATGAAGTGTGTGCCATGGCTGGAAACATCACTGGAGTGCCGGCAAAAGTGAAAACGGGTTATGTAGGTCCCATCGAGGCGCAAACACTGCCCTGGAACGCCGACTTGAGTTCGCAGGACGCCATCGGCAACCTGTGGACTATCGTCAAAGGCTCAGCGAGCACCCAGACCAAAAACTGGACCTACACCTACAGCAGCTATAACCCCTATTGGGGATTGACCACCACTCAGGGTGTGGAGGACGAATACCTCATCACCCCGCCGCTGAAAGTAGAGCAAGCCGGTGCCTACAAAGTCACATTCGCATGGACTGCCGGATACTTCCAGCATGAAAAACTAGAATTGCTCCTGGGCAACGGGCGCAACATCGATGCACTGAACAGTGTAGTCACCACTTTCACCAGCAAAAGCTCGAGCGGCAGCCGCAACACTTATGAAGCCAGCTTTGAGGTCACGCAACCGGGCACCTACTATCTGGCCCTGCACGCATGTTGCGATAACGTGACCAGCAATCAGGGATATGGCAATCAGTATTACATCTATAGCCTCACGGTCGAGAGCAACAACATCGTGCCGGCGCAAGTCACCGACCTCACCGCTACTCCAGCTGCCGACATGAGCAACAATGTTCTGCTTGACTGGACCAACCCCGACAAAAACAATGCCGGTAACGCACTCACCGAGCTGACAAAGGTGGACGTGATGCGTGCTCCTGTCACAGGCACCGGCTATAGCCGCAAGGCCGGCGAGTTCGTCACGGTCAAAAGTTTCACGACTCCGGCCGTGGGCGAGGCCATGACCTATACCGATGCCGTTCCCGAACCAGGATTCTACGCTTATCGTGTCGTTGCCTACAACGCCAATGGCGCCGCCGAAGGCGAACCCACCACAGTCTTCACCGACTGGGTGGGCGACAAAACGCAATCGCTGCCCTACTCCACCGACTTCAAAGACGAGGCCACCTTCAACACGTTCTACACCGTCACCGATGCCAATGCCGATGGAAACAGTTTTGAGTGGACTTCGGGTTACCAAATCCGTTTCGACCACAACGATGCCGAGGCCGACGATTACCTCATCACGCCGCCATTTGACTTCACCCCAGGCTACTACAAGGTTACTTGCGTTTACCAGGGCAACGGCGCACACTTCCAAATGGGACTCATGACCGATGCCAGCAACACGTCGAGTTTCACGCAACTGAACGACATCAACGTGCCCAACTACGGCAATTTCACCGAGCAACTGATGGTGAAAATTGAGCAAGCCGGCAAATATCATGTGGCCATCCACGACATCAGCGGCGAGCAGGTCTACTACTTGCAAATCAAGAGTCTGGCCGTGGAACGCACCGAGATATTGCCCGAAGTGGCCACCGAACTCACAGCCGCAGTCGACGGCAGCAACGTTACGCTTTCCTGGCGTAACCCCAGCCAGACCAACGTGGCCGGCATGGCACTGGAAACCATCACCAAAGCGGTAATCGTGCGCAATGGAGAAGCCGTGGCCGAAGTCACCGAAGGCCTCACACCTGGTGAAACGGCCAACTATACCGATGTGGTTCCGGCCGGAGGTGCTTACACCTACAGCGTGGAAATTTACAACGAGAATGGGAAGAGCGACAAAGCCGCGCCATCGGTATCTCTCGAATGGGTGGGCAACGGCATGGAACTGCCATTCACCGCTAATTTCAACAATCTTGACGAGTGGACGATTGTCAACGCCAACGGCGACACACAGACCTATTCCGACGAATGGGGGTCATGGACCGAAGACTATACTTGGGCCACCAGCAACGGCACGCTCAATTACGGATACAATAGCCGCACCGCCGACGACTGGGCCATGAGTCCCCGACTGCAATTCCCCGAAGCCCAACCGGTAAAGGTCACCATCATCTCATCAACCGGATCGGGACATAACGTGAACTGGGATGTGGCACTGGCTCCCGCCATCGACCACACACAGATGACCACCACTGCCACCATCACCACCGCCGCCACCATCACCGCAGGTGAATTTACAGGCGACGGACGAGTCGACGTGAGCGACGTAAATGCACTCATCAACGCCATCCTGGGAAAGAATGCTCAGACTACCTACTCAGGAGCGCCAATGGACATGAACGCCGACGGCTCTATCGACGTGAGCGACGTGAACCTGCTCATCAATGTCGTGCTGGGCAAGAGTTCCCTTAGCAGCAACGTGCAGCAAGACGTGTTTTACATCACCGGCAAAGCCGGAATGAACGTCCTAGGCCTGCATGCTAAAGAAGCTGGAGATCTCGTTATCCGCAGCCTCAAGGTAGAAGCCGCTAAATAATCAATCAGTATTTTTCCAGTGAGAGGATGTGTCAATGCTCTTGACACACCCTCTCCATTTAATCAACTTTATATTAATTCATCAACACACAATGAGAAACTTACTTCGTCATGCTCTGATCTTGTGCTGCATGCTCGCAGCCACAGCATCACTCAGCGGGCAGCAACTTTCCGAGCTCAAGGGCGCACCATCGCCCGGTGGCGGACGTGTGGGGCTGCGCCCAAGCGGCAAAGCACCTTTGCAACGCGTCCCCGGCATCGGCCCGCTAGCCTCGGTCAACTTCAACCCGTTCACAACTTCTACACGCACACATGCGCCCGCACTGCGCGTGCCCGGCAGCAATGCTGTGCTCACTGGCGTACTGGTCTATAGCGACGACTGGAATACCGGCGACTTCCAGGAGAAAGTGGCTTCGTCGGCAGGCGTGTATAACGTTCCGCTGCGGCCCGACCGCCCCTGGCAGAAACTGCGCACCGCCTCCGACTGGTTCTACACCCGCGCGGCAGTGAAAGTGAACAATGTATATTACGTGATTTCGGCCACATTCGATGGCGAGAACACTCATTACGCCAGTTACTCCACCAGCACATGGTTCAGCTCGGGTGGAATGGAGATTGACCCGGCCAACGTGGCCAGCGATCTCACCTACGACCCCACCACAGGCAAGGTCTACGGCTACTTCTATGATAGCGACACGGGCGACTACGACCGCTTCTGCGAGTTCAGTTTGCCATTGGGCGAAGCCACAGAGATAGGATTGGGCGACCCCACCTATGCTATTGCCTGCAACGCTCAAGGCGAAATCTACGGAATCACCTATTCGGGCCGACTGGTGCGCATCGACAAGACCACCGGTGCACAAGAACCCATCGGGCACACCGGCATGTCGCCCATCGACCGCAACTCCATGGCTTTCGACGACAGCACAGGCAAACTTTACTGGGCCGCCACTTATGGCTCGTGGTACACCCAGTCGTGGGCCGGCATCTACGAGGTGAACATTCACAACGCAGAAGTGACCAAGGTGATTGACTGCCCCAACAACGAGTCGTTTGCCGGCTTGTTTATCGACCCAGTGACCATCCCCACCAGTGCTCCCGCTGCAGTGACCGACATCGGCGTTACCTTCGACGACCGTGGCTCACTCACCGGAACGCTGCAATTCACAGCTCCCACCACATGCATCGATGCTACCGCCTTGAGCGGTAACATCAGCGCCATTGTCACCATTGCCGGCCATGACACTATCGTAGAGAACATCGCACCCGGCGAACGCGTGAGCATGACTGGCATGACCTTCCCCGAAGGGCGGCAGACATTGCTCATCACCACTGCCGATGACCAGAATCGTGGACAAAGCGCATCTTATGAGTTCTATGCCGGCGAGGATAAACCCGGCACACCGGTGAACGTGGTGCTCGCCGAGCGCAACGGACTGCCACATCTCACGTGGGAGCCAGCTCCGCTAGGCCTCAACGGCGGCGAATATGACACCAAGGGTGTGACCTACAGCATCGTGCGTTACCCCGACCAATCGACAGTGGCCAATGGACTCACCGAGACCGAATTCACCGACAAAGAATTTGCGGGAACCGACCAAGCCCTGTTCTACACCGTCACGGCACACACCGTGATGGGGGAAAGCGATGCCGCGCAAAGCAACACTTATGTGTTCGGCAACGGCTACACCGTGCCTTTTATGGAACCTTTTGCCACACAAGAGAAATTTGACCTGTGGACCATTCAAGACCTCAACGGCGGGCCCTCGTGGCAGTATAATGCCGACGGCCACTATGCCTACTACGATTACGCCAACACCAACATGGCCGCCAACGACTGGTTCATCTCGCCCAAGATTACCCTGGAAGCGGGTAAGCAATATAAACTCACGTTCTGGGCCAAAACCCGCTCCAAGAGTTATCCCGAGAACTTCAAAGTGGCGCTGGGCGACAAACCGGCTGCCGATGCCATGACCACCACTCTGGCAGACTATCCCAGTTACCTGAATGCCGATGGCGAAAACCATGTGGTCACCTTCTCGGTCGACAACGACGGCATCTACCACCTGGGATTCCACTGCTACAGTGCCGCGCAGATGTGGCAACTGCAAATCACCAACGTGGGCATCAGCGTGATGGAAAAGGAAGTACCCGCTCCCGTGGATAACCTCACCGTCACCGCCGCAGCCATGGGTGCCATGAGTGCCACTGTGGCTTTCAACGCTCCCGCCACCACGGCCAGCGGCTCCCCGCTTTCCGCACTCTCGGCCATCAATGTGTATCGCAATGGCAGCGACGAGCCGGTGCATGTGTTCACCAATCCAGTTGTGGGCTCTTCGCTCACGTGGGAAGACAATGGCATGAGCGAAGCCGCCGTCTACACCTATCGCGTGGTGGCCGTCAACGACGAGGGCGAGAGCCTGTCGGCTTCGGCCAGTGCCTTCGTGGGTGTGGATGCGCCAGGAGCACCCGTCAACCTGCGACTCGTCGAGCAAGACGGAAAAGCCGTGCTCACCTGGCAAGCACCCACGCAGGGGCGCAACGGTGGATACTTCGACGCTTCTAATCTCACTTATCAAATCTGGCGATATGACAACTACACCAAGCTGGTCGACAGCCAGACGGCAACGTCTTTCACCGACGAGTCTACTGCCGCCATCACTAACCAGACACTGATCGATTACGTGGTGTTCCCCTACTCTGGCTCTACTCGCGGAGCCTACGGACTGAGCAACGCCGTCATCTTCGGTCGACCCTACACGGCACCACTCACCGAGACATTCCGCTCCAGCACTGAATATGGCATGAACTATTATCCATGGGTGGGCGAGAGCGACAAGCCGATGAATCAGGGATGGACGCTGGAGAGCGCTGGCACCTACCCTGTCGCAGCCGACCAGAACGGCGACAATGGCATGGCCGTGTTCCACTCTCGTGGCGAGAGTGCGGGCATCCACGCACGTTTCAGTTCGCCTAAGGTTTCGGTCAAAGCACTTTCCAACCCCGAGCTGAGTTTCTACATGTATCACAACCACGACGATGCAGTGAACACGCAGGAGTGCATCGAAATCGAGTACTCGCTCAACGGCGTTGACTTCGTCAAGGTGCAAGGCGTAAAATTCATGCGCGACAACGGCACGACCGGATGGGCACGGCACAGTGTGCCACTGCCTGCAGCCAGTGGCTGTGAGAACCTGCGCATTGCATTCCTGGGCACTACCGATGGCACGCCCACCGAGGGCATGGACATCTACATCGACAACATCGGCATTGCCGATGGTGTCGCCACCGACCTGGAAGCCACCGCACTCAAGGCTCCCAGCCGCATTGCCACCGGCGTTGAGGCCACAATAGCACTGACGGTGACCAATACCGGCACCAACGACATCGCGGCCTATACCGTGACCATGACCGACGCGCAAGGCAACGTTCTGGCTACAGAACAGCACAGCGCTATCGCTGCCAGCCAACAACAAGTGATTACGCTCAACCACGTCTTCACAGCAGCCGGCGACAACACCATCAGCATGGCGGTAGCCTGCGACGGCGACCAGAAACTGGCCAACAATGTATTGAAGAAAAACATCACTGTGGTTGAGCCTGTCGTTCCGCAGGCATCCAACCTCGAAGGCTCTATGCTGGGACAACAGGTGAATCTGCAGTGGACCGGTGCCATGAACCGCGGAGCGGTGACCGACAGCATCGAGACCTATCGCGACTTTGCCATCGACAGCATTGGCGACTGGACGACCATCGACCAAGACTTCCAGATGACCTATTACATCAATAAAGACCTGGAGGAATACCCCGACATGTCGTCGCCTAAGGCTTGGCAGGTGTGTAACGCGGCCCAACTGGGCATTAACATCTGGCCCGAGGGCACGCCCCACTCCGGCGACAAGATGCTCATGGCCATGAGCGCACAGGCCGGACCTAACAACGACTGGCTCATCTCGCCCGAGCTGAACGGCTCGGCACAGGTCATTTCGTTCTTTGCAAAGGCCTTCACCGACCAGGGTGGTAACGTCGAACGCATGCGTGTGCTCTACTCCACCACCGGCACCGACCCGCTCGACTTTACTCCGCTGCACGAAGAAGACAACATCACGCTGACTGGTGCCTGGGGCGAATATGTATTTACCGTTCCGCAAGGCACCAAGCACTTTGCCATCCAGTGCGTCTCGCCGGGCGGCGAGGCTTCGTTCGCACTATTCGTCGACGACCTCTCGTTCAACGACCTCACCGTGCCTGCCTGGAACTTCAAGGGGTATGAAATCTACCGCAATGGCGAGAAGATTGGCGAGACCGCAAGCAACGTCTTTACCGACAACACGCTGGGCAACCTGCCACGAGCCACCTACATGGTCAAGACCATCTTTGAACAGGGCACCAGTGCCATGAGCAACAGCTGGACCGTCACCAACCCCGCCGACATCACCGGCGACGGGAAAATCGATGTGGAAGATGTGAACACCATCATCAACATCATTCTGCATTTCGCCAGCCGTGACGACTACCCCGGAGCCGACATCACCGGTGACGGACGGGTGGATGTGGAAGATGTGAACGCCTTGATCAACATCATCCTCAAAGTGAATTGAACTCTGCATTGTGCAAGACGCCCCACTGTTTAGCGTCTTGCACAATGGTCAACAAGCGACTAAGACGTGAAAAGTATGTTAAAAAACATGGTTTTCACGTCTTTTTTCTTCACCATCGCTTGCCATGTCGAGAAAAAGCAGTACCTTTGCACCGCATTTACACCGCGGGGTGGAGCAGTGGTAGCTCGTTGGGCTCATAACCCAAAGGTCGGAGGTTCGAGTCCTCCCCCCGCTACAAAGACAAGGTTAAGTCGCAAGATTTAACCTTTTTATTTTGTCCATGTCGCAAAAACACACTACTTTTGTCGGGTAAGAATAATAGTGGTGGTTTCTATAAATCGCTTAAGTCTGTTTGGAATAAATTATTTTAATTATAGAACCCACTTAAAGTAACTGGCAACTGTTGCAAAATGTTCATTCACTAGCACATAAAGCAAACGACATGAAACGTATCGCTGTCATTTTCGAAGGTCGCATCAACGAACGCATGGGGGTTTTCAACGCCGTGCTCAATCGCGTGCTGCACCTGCGACGTGTGGCTAGTTACGACATTGACGTGCACATGATTCAAGTCTACGATGGTGCCCTGATGCGCCGTCTGCGCGGCACGGAGTCCACAGGAAGCCGTCCCGGCCAACTTGACATTGATGGCATTCAGTTCCACATGCACTGGTTCAAGCGCAGCTGGAGCGATGTGATGCGGCACCGCCTGCTCGACGAGCAACCACAGAATTTCTTCCGCTGGCTTGATAACCTGGCGAGCCAATTCGATGGCTACGACTTCCTATCGGCTCACGATCGCATAGGTGGAATTGTGGCGCAACATGCCGCACAGCGATTCGGCATCCCGCACTCCATCACCTGGCACGGCACTAGCATCCACACCGACCCCATGATTAGCGACAATTTGCGCAACACCACCATTGAATTGCTACATGGAGCACGTTACAACTTCTTCGTGAGCCGTGAACTGCAGGCACGCGCCCAGCAACTCACCGCCGACTTCAAGGGCGAGATTCTGTATAACGGCGCTTCACGCATGTTCTCGCGCTACAGCGACGATGAGCGCCGTCGGCTGCGCGTCCTTCATCACGTACTCGACCGAAAGGTTGTTGCTTTTGTAGGCCGGTTCGAACCCATCAAGAATGTCACCCTTTTGCCACAAATATTCACTATCATTGCTAAAAAGTACGACCAGCCCGTCACCTTTTGGACTATAGGCACCGGCATCCAGCACGAAGAGGTGCGGCAAGAGTTTGCCCACAACGGCATTGATTGCCGCATGTGGGGCATGCAACCGCTCGACGTCATGCCGCAACTCATGAACTGCATCGACGTGCTGGTGCTGCCCAGCAAGTTCGAGGGATTGCCACTGGTCACCCTCGAAGCCCTGCAATGTGGTGCCAACGTCGTGGCCAGCAACGTGGTGGGAACCGCCGAGGGCATCGGTCGCGAAAATGCCATCGACATCGACGAGCATTTTCTGGAAAATTTCACCGATCGCGCCATTGAGATGCTGCAGGGCAAGGTGAAACAGTCACTACCGCCTCACATCAGTTGGGAAGCAACGGCACAAAAGGAAAACAACATCTACTTGCAGCTCATGGGTGGTGAATAAGTTTTTTTGCGCAAGTCACTTTTTTTGACGAAATTTGCAGTCACATTCACACACACTGCCTTTGATATACAACACATGAAGTTTGCCGAAGTATTACTGCCACTATCCATACCAGGAACCTACACCTACCAAATTCCGCAAGACATGACGGTGGGCGTGGGAAGTCGTGTGCTGGTACCCTTCGGCCGAAAAAAAATATACACCGGCATCGTGGAGAGCACCCACGACCTGGCTCCTCAGGGCTATCAGGTCAAGGAACTGATCACGGTGCTCGACACATCACCCATTGTGCGGCATCCGCAACTCAAGTTCTGGGAGTGGATGGCAAGCTACTACTTGTGCTCGATGGGCGAGGTGTATAAAGCTGCCATTCCCAGCGGCCTGAAGGTGGAGAGCGAAACATTCATCAGCCCAAATCCCGACTTTGAGGAAGACCCCGACCTGCGGCTCAGCGACCGCGAGCGCGTAGTGCTCGACTTCACCGCTCAGCGCGGACGCGTGCAGATTGCCGACATCGCCGCAGCCACAGGCTTCAAGACGGTGGAAGGCACCGTGCACAAGCTGCTGGACCGTGGTGCCATACACGTGAGCGAGCGGGTGATTGACAATTACCGGCCCAAGACCGAGTCGTGCGTGCGCCTCACCATCAAGCCCGGCGACGAGCAAGCATTGCATGGCTTCTTCGACATGGTGAAGCGCGCACGCAAGCAGGAGCAACTGCTGCTCGCCTATCTCGACCTGGCCCGCTGGCTCAACCTCCCCGGCGAGCCACTGGAAGTGACCAAAGAGGCTTTGCTCAAGCGCGCCGACGTGAGCCAGGCTGTGCTTAGCGCGGCACAGCAGCGCGGCATCTTCGAGGTCTATAAACGACCCGTCAACCGCTTCGTCTCACTTGGCGACCAGCATCAAGATCCGCCCACGCTGAGCCAGGCTCAGCAGCAGGCCTACCACGAAATACACCAGTCGTTCAAGACGCAAGCAGTGACCTTGCTGCATGGTGTCACCTCCAGCGGCAAGACGTCCATCTACATGCACCTCATTGCCGACACCTTGCGACTGGGCATGCAAGTGCTCTATCTCGTGCCCGAAATTGCGCTCACCACACAGCTCACGCGCCGCCTCAAGGTGGTATTCGGCGACCGACTGCTCATCTATCACTCCAAGTTCAGCGACAACGAGCGCGTGGACATCTGGCGACGACTCTTGCACAGCGACGAGCCATGTGTGGTGATTGGTGTGCGCTCAAGCATCTTCCTGCCTTTCAGCAAACTGGGACTCATCATCGTGGACGAGGAGCACGACAGCAGCTACAAGCAGCAAGACCCTGCACCACGCTACAACGGACGCAACGCAGCCATGGTGCTGGCCAAGATGCACGGAGCCAAAACATTGCTGGGCTCGGCAACTCCGGCTATCGAGGTCTATCATCGCGCCCTCGACGGCCAGTATGGGCTGGTGAAACTGCTCACCCGATATGCCGACATGCAGTTGCCCACCGTCAAGGTCATCGACACCAAGCAGGCCCGCAAGCGGCATGAGATGAAGGGGATGTTCTCGCAGGAACTCATCGCCCTATGCCGACAGGCGCTGCAGCAAGGCGAGCAGGTCATCCTGTTCCAGAACCGGCGCGGCTATGCGCCCATGGTGCGCTGCAAGGAATGTGGATGGGTGCCACGATGCGACAACTGCGACGTGTCGCTCACCTACCACAAGTTCACACGATCGCTCACCTGCCACTATTGCGGCCACACCATCACCCTGCCCACGTTGTGCCCGGCCTGCCAGATGCCCGGCATCGAGATTGTGGGCTATGGCACCGAGCGCATCGAAGACGAAATCGACAACGTCTTTCCCGGCGAGAAAATTTCGCGCATGGACCTGGACACCACACGCAGCAAGGCCAGCTACGACCGCATCATCGACGAGTTCTCGGCACACAAGACCAACATCCTGGTGGGCACACAGATGGTGACCAAGGGACTGGACTTCGACGCGGTGAGCATCGTAGGCATCCTCAATGCCGACACCATGATTTCGTTTCCCGACTTCCGCTCCCATGAGCGCGCCTTCGACATGATGGAGCAAGTGGCCGGAAGAGCCGGGCGAGCTCACAAGCAGGGCCAGGTCATCGTCCAGACCAGCAATCCCCAGCATCCGGTCATCGACTTCGTGCAGCGACACGACTACGAGGCCTTTTTCAACCACGAGCTGGATGAGCGGCGGCGATTTGGCTACCCCCCATTCGTGCGCATCATCAACATCTATCTGCGGCATCGCGACGATGCCATCGTCAACGAGCTGGCCGTGCGCTACAGCACACTGCTGCGGCAAACATTCGGCAACCGTGTGCTGGGACCCGAAAGCCCCATGGTGGCACGCGTCCAGCAGATGTACATCCGCCAGATTGTCCTCAAAATGGAGCTACAGGCTTCCATGACCAAGGTCAAGCAGATTTTGCGCGCTCTTTACGAGCAGATGCTCACCATCGACGGCCGCATGAAGGCCGTGCGTCTCCACTACGACGTCGATCCCGTATAATCTCCCAAATTCAAAGCCCGCAACACAATAAACCGAGAGAATTAGTGTTATATCTAGTAGCGATTGTCCTCGTTTCTTTATGCGCCGTTTGCTGTACATATTATTAATGGTGACAACACTGGCCGGAGTGTTCGGGTCGTGCCGGCACACGCCGGGCGAGGCCGAGGAGCGGCTCATTGCCATCGACTCGCTTATCGCCATCGAGCCCGACAGCGCGCTCGCCCAGTTGGAGGCCATCAATGCCGACTCGCTGCCGGCCGACTTGTGGGCCTACCACGACCTGCTCGTCACTCAAGCCATGTATAAGGCCTATGTGCCCGCCAGCACCGACACACTCATCACCCGCGCCTGGCGCTACTACGCCGACCACGGCCCCTACGACCGCCGCATCCGCGCCATGCTCTACCGCGGCACCGTGGCCGAGGAACTCGGCCACCCCGACAACGCCATGCGCTGGTACAAGCGCACCGAGCTTGAATCCCGCCCCGACGACCACTACCACCGTGGCTACGCCCTCATGTCGATGGCTTACCTCTATCAATTTCAGTATATACTAACTGCAAAATGTATAGATAAATATAAACAAGCTGTTAAATGTTTTAGGAATTGTAATAATAACAAATTAGAGTTGACTTGTCTGTCCAATATCGGGCGTAATTATCTACTAGTAAATAATGATAGTGCTTATAAGTATATCAAACAATCACTTGAATATGCTACATTAATAAATGACTCAACAAATTATTACCATAGTATTGAATCTCTCATTGGATACTATTATATTGATAGTTGTTGGACGGATGTAAAGCGTTATTCTGTGAAACTAATCAACGATGGTGTTCCTTTTGAGAATCAATCCAGCTTGTTTTTTGCTATTCAGTCATATCTTCATCTGAATCAAATCGATTCTGCTTCTCTTCTATTGCAATATGTTAGATTCCCTTTACAAAGTGCAAAAGACAGTATTCTTTATTATCGCACATGTTCGTTAATAGATGAAAAAAATGGAGATTTCAGGTCCAGTAAATTTAATGCCGAATTAGCAGGGGAAATCGCTGACAATGAGTTAATATCAAGCAATACAGTCAATTTATCGGTGGCAGAAGAATATCCAATCAATGTGATAGAGCTTACAAATGATTCATTGAAGAAATATAATTACGGAATGATAATCATTATAATTGTTGGTATTATCATATTAGTTGTACTCTTTGTGTTTTTTAGTCATCTAGTTAACAAATTGAAGCATCAGATTAATCAAGAACGAAAGGCCTTAAATGCAGCGCATCAACAGTTACAGAAACAATATGATGAACTCACATGCCTACAATCGACTGTTAAATCAAATCGACAAAAGGAATTTGACTTAAGGGCTAATTGCATTAATGCGGTATTTAAAAATACTGTCTATTCAGGGATTAGGGGTGCATCTATTTTTAAGTATCTATTTGAATTAGAAAAAGAGGAAAGAAAAAGCTTGATTTCCATAAATTTGCCATCATCATTTTGGCAAGATTTGGAAGATTATATGAATTTGGCATATCCTGGAGCATTTGATCGAATTTTAAGTGATGGAATTCAAATGCGAGACAAGGAAAAACAACTGATCATGTTAGATTGTATCGGAATTCCCAATGCAGTTGTCTCAATGATATTGGGCTATAACGACCGTTCAACTGCATCTATACGATATAGGATTCTCGATTATTTAGATTGTAAAGGAATGTCGTTTAATGATGTCCTGAAAAGTAAGTCACAGACTCTTTAACTTGCAAAATCAACATGAAAGACCAATTAATTGACAGGGTGAAAAGTAAACACGAAAAATTGATTTAAAAATACTTCGTAAACACATACATATCAACAGTTTACACATTGTTAATAAAAGCAAATTATTTTGTTGTTGATAGGGTGGTATATGTACTTTTGTAAAAATTTTCTACTTTTTATTAACTACAAAATTTTTAGCAATTATGAACAGAATTATGAGTTTTTTGATTGCTGTACTAGCTATACAATACTGTATGGCGAGTCTAACAAGCAAACCATCAGAACTGCCAGTGATTCTATCAAGCAGTCAGCAAAAGCCACATTTAGTTAATGTAGTTGACCCGGCCGCCACGTTGCATATTGCATCTGGAAGTTTGACGGTAAATTTAGACAATACGGCTTATTCCTCCTACAGCATTCGGCTTACGCCGTCTGATGGCGGTGAAGATATCGTGGTGCCAGTCACATCATCAACGATGACATTGCCTATCACGAACACCACTACCGACTATGTCATTACCGTGGATGGCGGCGACTATGGTACCTACGACGGCCTCTTCAGCCCCGCCGGCCACACCGCCGTCACCCTGAGCGACCGTCAGGCCATGCAACTGGTCAAAAACCGCCGAGATTCAAACCATGACATCAATGTTTACACAGCTACGGTCAATTCTCTGGTTAATGACCCGCACTATTGCAGAATTGATTCATTGCCGAATTACACCTGGGCCACCGACAATTCCGCCAAAAAACTGATCCTATTAATAAATTCAAGTTCCGCAAGTAGATTTAACTGCTGAATAATACAAACATCGTTGCTGAATCAAGCCTATGATGACCTTGAAAAGGTCAGTCGGGTCGAAGACCCCGACTTTGTTCCTAAGACCATGCAAGCACATAGAAGATGTGCGCAGCTTGGTCACTCAAAGCCGAAAAGAAAGTGCCTCGAAGAGGAGCTTCATACTGTCCAACAGCAAATTAACAACTTGCGAAACCTGAATAAACAGGCCGCTTCAGGCCATATTCTGAATTTAATGTTACACTTTTAATACTTACAGCTATGAAAAAAATCTTGATTTGGTTGATTGCCACACTTGGAGTGCAAGCCGTGGGCACGGCTCAGTCATTTACCCTTTGTAATCCAATTGTGAAAGACGGTAAA